>JALYVP010000161.1 GCA_030853185.1 Actinomycetota bacterium
TCGAAGGGGGTGGCCAGGGATTGGGCCATGGCGGTGAAGCCGGTGGCCCGGATGTGCTCGAGGGTCAGGAGCTGGCCGGACGGGGCCAACCACCGCCCGATCGCCTCCAGCATGGGCTCGAGGGCCTCGACGGTGCAGAGGGTGAGGACGGTGACGACGGTGTCGAAGGACGCCGGCGGGAAGGTGTCGGCGTGCAACGGCCCGGCGATCAGGCGGACGTCGCCCAGCGGACCGGGCGGTCCGCCCGTCTCCGAGGGGGCGCTGATCCACACCTGGGCGGGGGCGGGGCCACCGGAGACGACGGTCAGACTGCTCACCTGGTCGCTCGGAAACAGGGCCCGGTTGCCCTGAGGGCGCAGGCTGAGGTCGAGGACCCTCCCGCTGGCCCGGGCGAGTAGGCGCCGGCGGTGCTCTACGAAGGCGGGATCCTCCCGGTACGGGCGGACGCGCTCCTGGGCGGCGGCAACGATACAGCGCCTGGGCATGGCCCGCTCACGGTAGCCGCACCCGCCGGGCCGCCGGAGACAGGGCCGCCGGACCCGGGAGGGGGGCGGACGCCTCGGCGGCGCCGGAACCGGCGTCGGGTCGGCGTCCGCTCCTCCCTGGATGGGGTCCCCTTCTCCGGGACACCGACATGCTATCGGGCCGGCGCCGGCGCTTCTCGGGCCGTGCCAGGATGGGCAAATCGCCTTCTCCTCCCCCGACGCCGCCGCCCCCTATGGCCCCGCCCCCGACCGGCCCGGCCCGTCGGCGTCCGCCCCCGATCGCCCGTGGGTGATGCGGACCTACTCGGGACACTCGACGGCCCGGGCCTCCAACGCCCTCTACCGGACGAATCTGGCCAAGGGCCAGACCGGCCTGTCGGTGGCGTTCGACCTGCCCACCCAGCTCGGCTACGACCCCGACGACCCCCAGGCCGCCGGCGAGGTCGGCAAGGTCGGCGTCCCCATCGTCCACCGCGGCCACATGGCGCAGCTCATGGACGGCATCCCCCTCGAGCGGATGAACACCTCCATGACCATCAACGCCACCGCGGCCTGGCTCCTGGCCCTGTACGTGGCTCATGCCAACGACACCGGGGTGGCCACCGAGGCGCTGACCGGCACCGTGCAGAACGACATCGTCAAGGAGTACCTGTCCCGGGGCACCTACATCTTCGGGCCCGAGGTCAGCCGCCGTCTCACCGTCGACACCATCACCTGGTCGGTGACCCACGCCCCCCGGTGGAACCCGATCAACGTGTGCAGCTACCACCTCCAGGAGGCGGGAGCGACCCCGGTCCAGGAGCTGGCCTACGCCCTGGCCACCGCCGTCAGCGTCCTCGACGGTGTCCGTGAGTCCGGGCAGGTCGGCCCCGACGAGATGACCGGGGTGGTGGGACGGATCTCCTTCTTCTGCAACTCCGGCATCCGCTTCGTCGAGGAGGTCTGCAAGCAGCGGGCGTTCACCGCCATGTGGGATCGCATCTGCGCCGAGCGGTACGGCGTGACCGACCCCAAGGCCCGCCGGTTCCGCTACGGCGTGCAGGTCAACTCCCTCGGCCTCACCGAGCAGCAGCCGGAGAACAACATCCCCCGGATCGTCCTCGAGACCCTCGGCGTCACCCTGTCGAGGGACGCCCGGGCCCGGGCCATCCAGCTGCCGGCGTGGAACGAGGCCCTCGGCCTCCCCCACCCCTGGGACCAGCAGTGGGCGCTGCGGATCCAGCAGATCCTGGCCTTCGAGACGGACCTGCTCTCCTACGGGGACATCTTCGCCGGCTCCCATGTCATCGAGGGGCGAACGGCCGAGTTGATGGAGGAGGCGGGCGCCGAGCTGACCCGCATCATGGACCTCGGGGGCGCCTTTGCCGCCGTCGATGAGATGAAGCGGGCCCTGGTGGCCAGCCAGTCGGCTCGCACCGCCCGCATCGAGGCCGGGGAGCAGACGGTGGTGGGCGTGAACCGCTTCGAGACCACGGCGCCGTCCCCGCTCGGCGGTGACGGGTCCATCCTGCGCGTCGACCCGGCCGTCGAGGCGGAGCTGATCGCCGATGTGGTGGCCTGGCGCCAGCATCGGGACGGGGACGCGGTGGCCCGGGCCGTCGATGAGCTCCGCCGGGTGGCGGCCGGAACCGAGAACCTGATGCCGGCGACCGTGGCCCTGGCCGGGGCCGGGGGCACGACCGGCGAGTGGGCCGGCGCCCTGCGCCAGGTGTGGGGCGAGTACCGGGCTCCGACCGGCATCGGGGGTGGAGCCGGGATCGTGGCCGCCGGGCCCATGGCCGCCGCCGCCGCCAAGGTGGCCGGCCTGGCCCGCCGCCAGGGTGGGCCGCCGCGGCTGCTGGTGGCCAAACCGGGTCTCGACGGGCACTCCAACGGGGCCGAGCAGATCGCGGTGGCGGCCCGCAACGCCGGCTTCGAAGTGATCTACCAGGGCATCCGTCAGACGCCGGCGACGATCGTGGCCACCGCCCGGGATGAGGACGTCGACGTGATCGGCCTGTCCATCCTCTCCGGTTCCCACCTGGCCCTGGTGCCCGAGATCCTGGCCGGGCTTCGGACCGAGGGCGTCACCGCCCCCGTCGTGGTCGGCGGGATCATCCCCCCCGAGGACGCCGCCTGGCTGGAGGCGGGGGGGGTGGCGGCCGTCTACACCCCCAAGGACTTCGAGCTGGCTCGGATCATGGCCGATCTGGCCGACCTGGTGGCCTCGCACCAGCCCGCCTGAGGGACCCGCAGGATACGCCGGCTACGACCCCGTCGCCACCAGGTGGACGGTTCCGATGGCCAGCCCGGCAGTGAACGCCTCGGTTCCGAACGCCTGGTCCAGGGCGGTGGCGGCCCCGGTGGTCAGCTGGGCGACCGTCCCGTCGACGGTGACGCCCCCGCTGGTGGGGGTGACCTGCAGCTTGGCGCCGTCGAGGAAGAACAGGGGGACGCCGACCTTGCCGTTGACGGTGCCGGTCAGGACCGAGTCGCCGGGGTCGACGACGAAGTTCGACAGGGTCAGCGGCGGGGCGCTCCCCCCCGGTGCGGACGACCCGATGGTGATCCCGCTGCCCTGGTGGTCGATGGTGCCGACGACAGAGCCGGGCGAGAAGCTGCGGTCCTGGTGGACGGCGGCGAAGCCGGAGGTGATCGGGAAGCTGATGGCGCCCGGCGCCGCCGCCGTGGCCGAGCCGGTGGGCGTCAGGCCCAGGCCGGCCGAGGCCAGGGTGGACGCCACCGCCGGTTCGACGGTCAGGGTCGTCGATGTGCCCCGCAGGCTGGAGATGGCGGTGACGTGATCCTTGGCCGCGTTGTAGGCGGAGGCCGACCCTGAGGCGACGACCTCGACCTGGCCGAGGGGCATGCCCGCGGTGATCATCGAGGTGGCGAACGCCTGGTTGAGGGCGCCGGCCGCCGTCTGGGTCAGCTTGGCCACGGTGCCGGCGAGGACGACCTGGCCGACGTCGTTGACCGTCTCGGTGACCTTGGTCCCGTCGAGCTCCAGCACGGGTACCCCGATCTTGCCGTTGACGGTGGCGTAGAGCATCGAGTTGCCGGGATCGACCACGAAGTCATCCAGGTGGACGGTGGCGGTCACCCCCATCAGGTCGAGGCCACTGCCTTCATGGGCGAGGGATCCGTCGATCCAGCCGGGCTTGGCGTCGCGCCGGGAGTGGACCTCGGCGTAGCCGGAGGTGATCGGGAAGCTGACGATTGATCCCTGCTGGGTGGCCCGCCCGGTGGGGAGCACCGAGACGCCGAGCGAGGTCAGTGCCGACACGGTGGCCAGGTCGAGGGTGACCGAGGTGTTCTGCCCGCCCACGGAGGGCAGGACGGTCACCATGTCCGGGGCGTTGGGTGCCACCGCCCCGGTCTTGGAGAAGTTGCAGCCGGCGGTCACCAGGCCGAGGGCGAGCACGGCGGCGACCCCGGTGACCATTTGTCTCGTTCTGCGCATCCCCCGATTCACCTCGACCGGCCGCACCTGTGTCAAGTTGGCCGGCCCGGTCTGGTGGACGCACCGTCCGTCCCCAGGGTCCGCCGCACCTGTCCCCAGGTTTGTCCCCAGCAAGTGGAAAAGTTCCTCGGGTTGCCCACAGGTTTGCCACTGTCCGGCCCTGGGTAACAGGTCTGGTTGCCCGGTCAGCTTCGGGCCCGGGGCCACATGGCGAAGCTGCGGTCGGCCGGGCCGCCGCCGGCGTACTGGGGGTACAGCCCGGCGAAGAGCGCCCGGCACGACTCGCTCCACTCCAGGGCGGCGGGGGCGGTGAGGCGGCGATGGACCTGAAGGATGCCCCCCTCGAAGATTCGGTACTCGGCCCAGCTGCCGGGGAAGTCCTTGACGCTGCCCACCTCGGCGAACGGGACGTCCCCCGTCGCCGCGAACCGTCGCACCCGGTTGCGGTGGGTGTGGCCCGAGAAGTACCCGGCGATCGCCGGCCGCCGGGCAACGAGGTCGACCAGGGCGACGGAGTGGGCCGCGTCGAGGTGCGACGCCGCGCCCATCCAGTCGTCAGCGCCGGCCTCGAAGCAGGGATGGTGGCCGAAGACCAGCACCGGCCGGTCGGCCGAGGCGGCCAGGTCGTCCAACCACGCCTGCTGCTCGGCGTCGAGGTAGCCCCCGCCCTCGCCCGGTCGGGAGGTGTCGACCACGGCCAGGACGGCCCCGGGGACCACCACCGCCTGGTGGCAGGGGGCGGTGAAGGCGGCGAAGGTGGCCCGGTTGTCGTGGTTGCCCCGGGTCACGACGAGCCGGTCCCCGAACGTGGGCCGGTAGCACGCCTCGAACGCCTCGTACTCCTCGGTCAGGCCGACGGTGGTGACGTCGCCTTTGATGATGACCGTGATCGGATCGAACGGGGCCATCTCCGCCACCGCCGCCGTGTTCATCATCGTCGGGTACGGCGGGGCACCGGGCGGCGAGGTCAGCACCGGCCCCAGGTTCATGTCGATGAGCAGCCCGCACTCCGTCTCCCCGAAGTGGAGGTCGTTGACGGCGGCCACCGTGGCCAGGAGCTCACCTCCGGGCCGGGGCAGGGTCCGCCACGTCACGTCCCCGTCCCGGTACTCGGTGTCGGGAGCCAGTCCCTCCCGCACCGTCACCGTCGCCCCGTCGAAGATGACCGCCTCGTCGTCGGCGACGGTCCAGACCTCTGGCGCCACCCCGTCAGCTGACCGGACGGACCCAGGGCCGGTTGCGCCTGGCGGCGACGGGCCGGGCCCACCACCGCCCGGAGAACCGCCACGGGTGGGGCCCGGCGGGTCCCGGTTCGGGCGCTGCCGGTCGGGGCCACAAGGCCTCGACGGCGGCGGCGATGGCGGCCACCTCGGCCTCCGTGGGCGTGCCCCCGCTCGTGACACGAAGGCCGGGAGCCGGGCTCACAGGGGCACGTTTCCGTGCTTGCGCCGAGGTAGCTCCTCGCGCTTGGTGCGCAGCAGGTCGAGGCTGCGGGCCAGCACCTTGCGGGTGTCGGCCGGATCGATGACGTCGTCGATGTAGCCCCGCTCGGCCGCCAGGTAGGGGTTGGCGAAGCGCTCGGTGTACTCCTCGACCAGTTCCGCCCGGCGCGACGCCGGGTCGGCCGACTCGGCCAGCTCCCGGCGGTAGACGATGTCGACGGCGCCCTGGGGGCCCATCACCGCCAGCTCGGCGGACGGCCAGGCATAGGCCAGGTCGGCGCCGATGGACTTGGAGTTCATGACCACGTAGGCACCCCCGTACGCCTTGCGAGTGATGATCTGGATGCGGGGGACGGTCGACTCGCAGTAGGCGTAGAGCAGCTTGGCGCCGTGACGGATGATGCCCCCGTACTCCTGGTCGGTGCCGGGCATGAAGCCGGGGACGTCGACGAAGGTGACAAGGGGGATGTTGAAGCTGTCGCAGGTCCGCACGAAGCGGGCGCCCTTCTCCGAGCTCTCGATGTCGAGGACGCCGGCCAGCACCTGGGGCTGGTTGCCGACGATGCCCACCACGTGCCCGTCGATGCGGGCGAAGCCGCACACCAGGCTGAGGGCCCACATCGAGTGGTATTCGACGAAGTCACCGTCGTCGACGATCGCGGCGATGACCTGCTTCATGTCGTAGGGCTGGTTGGGGCTGGCCGGGATCAGCGCCGAGCACTCGGGGGTGGAACGCTCGGGGTCGTCACCGGTCTCGACCCTCGGCGGCTCCTCCATGTTGTTGGAGGGCAGGAAGCTGATCAGGTCGCGCACGTCGTCGAGGCAGGCCTTCTCGTCGGCGGAGACGAACGTGGCCACCCCCGACTTGGTGGCGTGGGTGATGGCCCCGCCGAGCTGCTCGAGGGTCACCTCCTCGCCGGTGACGGTCTTGACCACGTCGGGACCGGTGATGAACATCTGCGAGGTCTCCCGGACCATGAAGATGAAGTCGGTCATCGCCGGGCTGTAGACGGCCCCGCCGGCACAGCTGCCCATGACCACGCTGATTTGAGGGACGACGCCCGAAGCGTCGACGTTGCGCTTGAAGATCCCGCCGAAGTAGTGGAGGCCGACCACACCCTCTTGCACCCGGGCCCCGCCTCCGTCGTTGATGCCGATCATCGGTACCCCCAGGCGGGACGACAGGTCCATGATCTTGTGGATCTTCTCGCCGAACACCTCTCCCAGGGATCCGCCCGAGACCGTGAAGTCCTGGCTGAACAGGCACACCTTGCGCCCGTCGATGGTCCCGAAGCCGGTGATGACACCGTCGGTGTAGGGCCGCTTGTCCTCGGGCGTGCCCGCCGCCCGGGTCCGGGCCAGCATGTCGAGCTCGGAGAACGAACCGTCGTCGAGGAGGTAGTCGATGCGCTCCCGGGCTGTCATCTTGCCCTTGGCGTGCTGGCGCTCGACGGCGTGGGGCGACCCGGCGTGGAGCGCCGCCTCCCGGCGTTCGGCCAGCTGCGAGAGCCGTTCGGTCATCGGATGGTCGGACACCGACGCGAGGGTATCCGCCCCTCGCTCGCCGTCGCCCCCGCGCCCGGCGGCAAACTGGCCCGGTGGCCGCCCCCCGCACCCCTCCGCCGACCCCGTGGCGGTTCCCTCAGGGCCCCGAGGAGATCGCTCGCTGCGCCGGTGACACCGAGGTGGTGGCCATCGGCGCCGATCTCGAACCCGGAACGGTGCTGGCGGCCTATCAGGGGGGGATGTTCCCCATGCCCTGGAGAGCAAGGAAGATCGCCTGGTGGTCACCCGACCCTCGTGGCATCCTGCCCCTCGACGGCGTCAAGATCAGCCGGTCTCTGCGCAAGGCCATCCCCCGATTCGAGATCCGCACCGATACCGCCTTCGAGGACGTCATCGCCGCCTGCGCCGACCCGTCACGCACCGGGGCGTGGATCGACAAGAGCGTACGGCGGGCCTACACCCGCCTGCACGACGACGGGTGGGCTCACAGCGTCGAGGCGTGGGCCGACGGCGAGCTGGCCGGCGGTCTCTACGGGCTGGCCATCGGCGGCCTCTTCGCCGGTGAATCGATGTTCCACCGCCGCACCGACGCCTCCAAGGCCGCCCTGGTCGGCCTGGTCACGCGGCTGCGGTCCGGGGGCGCCTCCCTCCTCGACGTGCAGTGGCTCACCCCCCACCTGGCCTCTCTCGGCGCCGTGGAGGTGGCCCGGCCCCGCTACCACGAGCTGCTCGCCGCCGCCGTCGCCCGCCCCCAGATGACCGCCTTCGTCTAGAAGAGGCGGTAGTACCGCTCCGGGCCGGACGCGGCCACCTCCTCCGCCCACGACGTCCCGTAGACCTCGCCGGCGTCCTGGAGCAGGTCGGTGGGGCTCCCCGGCGCCGTCGTCGACAACGTCCACGCCTGGCGCTTGTAGGTCCAGTTGTCCGGGTCCAGCTGGTGGGCCTGGCGGAACCACCCGACGGCCGCTGCCGGCTCGGCGCCGCGCCACAGGTGCTGGCCCAGCTC
>JALYVP010000162.1 GCA_030853185.1 Actinomycetota bacterium
CGGCACCTCGGGCGCTGGAACTGCGAGCCCTGATGCGCCGCTCGAACGGAGCTGCTAGGCGTCACGATCGACGGCTCGGAGACGGGAACATTCTGGCGCGGGCGGTCCAGCACGAACACGACCGGACGATCAGGGCCGAGCGCCGAATCGGCGTTCGTGGTGAACAGCGGGCCGGACCAGGCCGGAGAGCACCGATTACCCAGGTCTGCGGCGTTCCGGGCCACCGAGGAGGCGTCGGCGCACCCCCGGAGCCGCTGGCTGGAGCAAGCACCTTAGGGTGCCCGTAAGGGGATCGACGGCTGGGACGGGTCCCTCAGCGGGAGGGTGAGGATGCCGGTGGGCGGCCCCAGCGCTCGATGTCCTACACGTGGTGGTTAACCTCGTGGGCGTTGCGCCGCATGAGATCAATCGCCCGGAGCGAGCCGAACAAGCCATGGCTGACGCTCCGGTCTTCGGGCACGGTGCCCACCACCTGGATCCAAGCCCGGGTGGCATGGCCGAGAACCAACACTCCGACCGCAGGTGACAGCTGGTCGTAGCGACGAGCGCCGGCCAGGGCGTTCTCGTCCCAGCAGGGGATCCTCTTGCGGACCGCGTGGGGCATCCTGTGTCCATGGACCTGCGATGGATGACCACTGCGGACGCGGATGCTGTTGTGGCAGCCAGCCACCTTTTCGATTACGACGCGCGGCCGGAGTGGGTTGAGCGATTTCTGGCGCAGCCCGATCACCACCTGGGTCTCGCCTACGTCGCGGATGCTCCGGCCGGGTTCGTTTCGGGCGTCGAGGTCACCCACCCCGACAAGGGAACGGAGATGTTCCTCTACGAACTCGCCGTCGATGCCCAGTTTCAGCGACGAGGCATCGGTAACGCACTCGTGAGGGCCATGGCCGACCGGGCTCGCGAGCGGGGTTGCTACGGCATGTGGGTCCTCACCGACACGGAGAACCCCGCGGCGCTCGCCACGTACACCTCCAGCGGCGCCAACGACCGCAGTGACCATGTGATGCTGACCTGGCGACTCGATCCCACCCATCAGACGTTCACCGACCCCAGCTGACGGCCCGGTCCACCGACTCGACCGGGCTCCCATAACGGGGTCGGCTATCGGACGGGCGTACCGGCCAGGGTTCTCCACACGAACGGTCACTACGGGATCAGCGCCGGGTCAGTGCGCTTCGTGGCCGGCGGACGCACCGGCAGTGGCTGGCCTCGCCGCACGGCCCACCATCCCACCACGCCCCAGGCGGTGATCCCCTTGATCTACAAGGGTTTCTCGCCCCTCATGTCAGGAGCCCTGGAATCAGGTCGTCGCGCCACGGACGTCGCACGGTGGGCAGGCTCACCCCACAGCGTTGGGCCGCCTCTGCCAAACCCACCTGGGCAGGTGATCGTCGCCACGTCGCCACGTTGTTAGCCAAGGTGGCGGGGCCAGGGGGATCGGGTGGCAAGTTGTTCGGGCGGCCTGCGGGGATGGCTGCCTGGCCAGCTCGTCGGCGCCAGCGGTGAGGCGTTGGATTTTGACGAGCCGGTAATGGTGGCGCTCACCGGTGCGCCCAGCGGTGGCTCCCTTCATGGAGACCTCCTGGGTGAGACGACCACCATGGCTTCTTCCCAGTAGGCGCCGGGGTCGCCTTGTTGTCCGATGGTGAACGGTCCGGCCGGTAGCGCCCGTGAGTTGGAAGCGACCACGCCCATGGTGTCGTCGCCCGCCCTCCGCTGGATGGCGTTGTGGCTCCCGGCGGTGGGTAGGAAGTCAGCGTTCACTCGGCCCTCCAACGCCGACGAGTAGACCGCTGAACCGGCTGGGACGTTGCGGGTGAGTCTCTCGGCGCCGTGGCCGCCCAGGCCGTCAGCGACGGCTGTTTGGTTGACGGTCCCGTTGGCGTAGGCCGCCACGACGGCAGCATGGCCGTCGTCACTGGCGCGGGGATGGCTGGAGATCTCGGTTATGGTCTTGCCGGTACCGATCCAGCCGGCGGGCGGAATGGCCTCCCATAGCTCGGTGGACGACGCGCCGTACTTGTCCAGCCGGTCACCGGGCAGGGCCACGTCGTGGCGGGCCGAGACGTGAGCCAGTCGGGTCCACTTCAGCCCTGAGGTGCCTCCGAACACAGCTGTGGTGGGCGACGTGAAGTCACCGACCGGCACGGTGTCGGGGCCATCCTCAGCGGTCGCTGCCATCAGCAGGTCGGCGGCGGCAAAGGTGGACGGGACAGTCATGACGACCTGTTGGTTCTGAGCGCCCCTGCCCTCGACCGAGTCCAGCCAGCCGCACGTAGCGGCGGCGCCGGCGCACCCTGGCATCGCCACCAACGCCATCGCAAGTACGCCAGTAAGAGCGCCGACCGTCTGCTTCACCATGGGAAGACCCTCTCTCTCGCCCGAACGGTACTGCGTGTTGAGCGCCCCTCCATGGTCGGCAAACACCCTGGCCGGCGCTCCTCACCGGTATCTGCGGTCGCGTCACAGCCTGGACGTAGGGTTCCGAAGCGTGGAAGGCCGGGCAACGGTGGAGACGGACCTGACCAGTTGGAGCGGTTGGAGTCGACCGGACTGGGACGACCATGCCGCCTGTCGAGGCATGCCCGTCGAGCTGTTCGTCGCCGACGCCGGCCATGGCCGCGAGCAGGCAGCTGCAAAGCAGGTGTGTGCCAGCTGCGCCGTGCCGGACCAGTGTGCCGCTCTCGCCATCGACACGCCATGGCTGGCCGGCCTGCGGGGCGGCACCACCACCAGGGAACGCCGAACCATGCGCCGGCGGGACCGCCCAGGCCGGGCTGCCTGACCCGCCTCTTTCGCGTTCTCCGACGCTGGGCTCTGCGAGGGTCAAAGCCGCTCCTGATCCTCGCTCCCTCGTCGAGCAACCAGACGCCGACTGGAGTCCGGCCGGCCAGGGGTCCATCACCGGGCGGACGGGACAGCCAATCGAGGTGTCGCCGACCGCCATTTGTAAGTCCTACAATCATCTGGAGTGGAACTTGCCTGGACGCAGTAGAGCCGGAGACACCGGATCGGCCGAGCCCACGCCCGACATGTCATCAATACCACCAAACCCACCGCCATCACCACCGCCGACGGCAGCAGGGACTCCTGTGGGTCGGTCCCGACGACCGGGGTCTGGAGCTGGAGGTCGTTGCCGTCGTCCTGTCCGAGCTGTACCTGGTGATCCCCGTCATGCCAACCTCGCTGAAAGGAGGCACCTGATGACTGACTCGGTGCAGATCAACGACGACCAGGTCAAGGACCGAGGCACGATCGACCTCGACGAGCAGGACGTCCGCCTGGCCGACAGCACCCGGCTCACTGGGTCCAGGGCGCAAGAGCTGGCCGGCGAGATCCTCGAGCGGGCCGGACGGGGTCGTCCCTCGCTCTCGCGCCCCGGCCGCCGTTCGCCTCAGCTTCGCCTCAGCGTGCCTGACGAGCTTCGCTCTCGGTTGCTCCAGCGTGCCTAAGACGAGCACCGCAGCGTCTCCAACCTGGTTCGAGACACCCTGGAGCACTACCTGGCGTCGTAGCGGTCCTAATAGCTGATCCGCCACCGGGCGTTCTTCGAACGCTCACCGGTCGATCTTGCGCCGGTAGGACCGGGTTTTGGCGATGTTGCCGCATCGGGCCATCTGGCCTGTTGCTCGTGGCCACGCTCGATGAGACGCCCGTCCGGATGCTGCGCCGTTCGCTTTCACGGTGACGGGCGGGCAGAGATCAAGCGCTTGTGAGTCGATGCCCAGGTGCGCGGACTGGGCGTTGGTTCGCGGCTGCTCGCTGCGTTGGAGACGCAAGCGGCGCGCCTCGGCAGCAGTCTGGTACGCCTGGACACGCATCGGTCGCTCAACGAGGCGATCGCCCTGTACCACCGGGCCGGCTACAGGGAGGTGGCCGCCTTCAACAACAACCCCTACGCGGACTACTGGTTCGAGAAGCACCTCGACACGCCAAGCGAGTAGGCCACCGATCTCATGCGGCATTCTGCCGGAGCCTCCCGCGTCATCGAGAGGAGTGTCCCAGCAGCCGATCGACGTGCGGTGAGGACCGTGTCCGCAGGGCGCTGCTCTGGCAGAGTCGCTCTCCATGGTGCCTTCCCCGACCTTCGGCTAGACGGTGACGGAGGGTTGGTGACCGGCTGCTCGCGGCGGTCCTGCGCAAGGAGAAGATCGCAACGTCGTCGCTGGCAGGGGCATACCTCTCCGGCGAGTCGCTTCCTCGAGCGGGGGACCGCCACCGCTTCCACGACCAACGGAGGAACCTCGTTTTCGGCGTTCTCACGGTTGCTTGCGGACTCGGCAGTAGAGGTGGGTGACCTGGTTGCCTTGAATCACGGTAGCCGGGTCAAGGAACCGGGTCGGCTCGGAGCCGGCTATACGTGACTAGGTCGTGCCACGTCCCGGCGCGGAACTGAGCGTGTCGTGCGACTCCTTCGCGGTGGAACCCGGCCCGCTCAAGCGCGCGCTGCTCAGCGAGGTTGTCCACGTCGGTGCCCGCTTCGAGGCGCTGCACAAGTGTGTTAGCGAACAGGTAGTCGGCAAAGACGGCTTGTGCGGCCGCGCCGTAGCTGCAGCCACGGTGCTCCGGCAGCAGAAAGACTCCGATGTTCAATGCTCGGGCCGTGCTCGAAGGCCCATGGCGTACGGCAAACCAATCCACACTGCCGAGCAGCGCGCCGTCCTCGGTCACGACGGCGAGTTGGCCCGCGTCATCATTGAACAGTCCATCAACAGCGAACCGCCGCTCCAGGACGTTCACTGCGCTGTGGCCGAAGAATCCGAACGGATCGTCCTCTCGGGGACGGTTGCTGAGGACCGCCAGGTCATCCGCACGGAGCGGTCGTAGCTGCACCTTGACCACTCCCTCAGTGTAGACGGGCCGCGATGAAGACCAGATGTCCCGTGGTGCGACTGCCGCAAGTCGATCCCTGACCGGTCTGCGCTATGGGGTTGGTGTGCGCCCGGAGAAGACCTCGGTGAGCAGGTCGGTGTCGGCATTGCCGCCAGTCTGCAAGACCGCCACGCGCTTGCCGCTCATCTCAGACCGCTCCTGGAGGAGACCGGCCAACGCCAGCGCTCCTGCGGGCTCGGGAACGTTGTGGCTGGTCCGGTAGAGGACTCGCATGGCCTCGGCGGCGTCGTCCTCGCCGACCGTGAGCACTCGGCCGCGCCCTTGGCGATCACCTCGATGGCATCGGGATCAGGTACCCGGCAGGCGACACCATCGACAAAGGTGACTGCGGTGTCGGTGGGGATGACCCGCCCGGGGCCACCTACAAAGCGGTCGCTGGGACTCGCTCGGTGACGACCCCGATCACCTCGGTGGACAGCCCCAGTAGGTCACGGACGCCGATCACACCGCTGATCCCCGAGCCCTGGCCGACTGGCACGTACACGGCGTCCAGCTCGCCTGCGGCCCGCGAGCAACTCCCGAGCGTAGGTGGCGACGCCCAACACCAAGTCGGGGTGGTAGGACGGCACCAAGTCTAGCGCTCGCTCGGAGGCCAGCAGCCCAGCATGCTCCCGGGCGGCTTGAAAGTCGTGACCGTGCACCACCAACTCGGCGCCAAAAGCTCTCGTCGCCGCGTTCTTGTCGGGGCTGTTGCCCTCGGGCGCCACGATGGTCACGCCGAGGCCCACGGCGGTGCCGGCGAAGGCCAGGCTCTGCCGTGATTGCCCCGCGTCGCCGAGACGATCCCGGTCACCTCCGGCCGTTCAGCCCGGAGGCGCTCGGCGTAGACCAGCCCACCGCGGACCTTGAACGCCCCGGTAGGCGTGTGGTTCTCGTGCTTGACCCACACCTCAGCCCCGACCGCCTTCGACAGCAGCGGCCACACGTACTGTGGCGTCGCCGGCACCCGGCGGCCCACGAGCCCCGCCGCCCAACCCAGTCGCTCAGCGTCGAACTGCATGCGCGATGACCGTAGCCGCCGACCGGACAGTTCGACGACCGATCAATTCGTGCGTCCCAGTCACGGACCCCCCCCGGTGACCGCTAACCGATGCCTGTGATTCCCAGCTCCATAATCCCGCGTGTGGAGTTTTCTGCTGGGCTGTTCATAACGGCGGTTCTTGCAAGACGCCGGCGAGGACCATGGTCACCATCTTGCGGACGGCCCCAGCCCCCGGCAGTATTCCTTTCGGGTCGACGAAGAGCAGGTGGCCGGCCCCGATCAGGGTGGGAGCGAGCGTGTCGATGTCGGCGTCGGCCGCGATGCGGCCTAGGTCGCGCTCGGTGGTGAGGTAGGAGGCGATCATGGCGGCGGCTTCCGTCGCCAGCGGGACGCCGATCGGCCAGGTCTGGCGCAGCCGGGCGCGCAGCTCGTCCCGGCAGATGATGAGGGCGACGATCGCCACGGCGACTGACTCGAACAGGGCCGTCAGTGCGCCGGTGAGGTTGCCGGCGACGGTACCGGTTCCGGCGGACTCGCGCAGGGCGGCGCCATTGTGCTCGATCCGCTCGACGCGGTCGAGCACCAACTCGGCGAGAAAGGCGTCGAAGTCGGCGAAGTGGCGGTGCAGAACGCCCTTGGCGCAGCCCGCCTCGGTAGTGACCGCCCGGCTGGTTAGCGTGTTCGGCCCGTCCCGAAGCAGGACGCGCTCGGCGGCGTCGAACAGCTGTTCGCGCACGTCGCGGATGTGCACCCCTGTCGGCACCGCGCCTCCCTCCGTCCCTCGACAATCGACAATCCCCCACCTGGCTGACCGTAGTGGGCATGCGCCCACTACGGTGGGCTTGTGCCCACTATACGATCGAGGCAATTCCGTCGTTCCAAACCCGAGCCTCATCAAGCCAGGCAGGTGGCGGAGTCGTTCGGTGTGGACGCCGAACGCTACGATCGGACCCGGCCCCGCTACCCCGACGTCCTGGTGGAGCGGATCGTCGCCGCCAGCCCCGGGCCCGACGTCCTCGACGTCGGCTGCGGCACCGGCATCGTCGCCCGCCAGTTCCAGGCGACCGGCTGCAAGGTACTCGGCGTCGAGCCCGACGCGCGGATGGCTGAGTTCGCGCGGCGCAGCGGGGTCGAGGTCGAGGTGGCGACGTTCGAAGCCTGGGCCGCCGCCGGCCGAGCATTCGACGCTGTCGTTGCCGGGACGGCCTGGCACTGGGTGGACCCGGTGGCGGGGCCGGCCAAGGCGGCAAAGGTGCTGCGGCCTGGTGGCGCGCTGGCAGTTTTCGGACACGCGTTCCAGCTTCCCCCTGACGTGGCCGAGGCCCTCGCCGTGGTCTACCAGCAGGTGGTGCCCGACTCGCCGTTCAACCTCCCGGCGACAACAAACCACGCTCTGGACAGGTACCAGCGGATGTATGCCAAGCTCGCCGACGGGATTCGAGAGGCGGTCGGGTTCAGCGACCCGGAGCAGTGGCGATTCGACTGGGAGCAGTCCTACACCCGCGACGAGTGGTTGGACCAGATGCCCACCACAGGCGAAATCACTCAGCTCCCGCCGGACAAGCTGGCAGTGGTGCTAGAGGCCGTCGGCGCGGCCATCGACGCGATAGGGGGCAGCTTCACGATGCGCTACGCCACGGTGGCCGCCACGGCGACGCGAACTGAGGCCGCCTGACCCGCGAGTGCAGCCTGTCTCAGTCCCGGTCGCCCATCCACTTACGAGACGTCGACCTCGGCCGCGCTACTCGCTGTTCGCGCTGCGGCCGGCCTGGACGACCGCCGGGGAACTACGCCGCCCGTTCCCTTTCAGCCCACCCCCGTTCACCACGGGATAACCCGCAGCTGAGGCCAACGCTTCGCCCACCGCCCCGTTTTCTCCTCGTAGATGTCCCTCGTGACGATTGTCTTGTTGGGGCGCGCCACCATCCCGAGCAGGTCCGCCAAGCCGAAAGGCGCGCAGACGACAAACCCGTCGCCGTCCTTGCGGACTCCAA
>JALYVP010000163.1 GCA_030853185.1 Actinomycetota bacterium
ATCCGGAGCATGGGCAGGTCGCCTAGGACACGATCGAGATCGGCCAGGTCCACGGCCACCGCCGCCGCTTCGACGCGCGCCGTGTACTCGTCGGCGTCGAGGCGCCCGGCGGCCAGGTGGCGACCCAGCTCGTCGATGGCGCGCTGGCGCTCGGTGTCGGAAACTCTCATCGTCTGAACCGCTCACTGTAGAGCCCGGTCGCACCCCGGATCGCCCGCCCGTAGCATCCGGGGCTGTGCCCACCCGCCGTTCGTCCCCGCCGCCGGCCGGCGAGCTCAGCGGATCCGACGCCCGGCGCATGGCCCTGCGGGCCCAGGGGTTGCTGGGTCGGACCGGCCGTCCTCGCACCGTCGCCGGTGTCCTCGACCAGGTCGGCGCCCTCCAGCTCGACACCATCTCGGTCCTCGCCCGCAGCCACGAGCTGGTGTGCGAGGCTCGCCTCGGAGCGATCGGCCGCCCCGCCATCGAGCGGGGGTGCTGGGCGCAGGGGGACGGCCCGGCGACCACGTTCGAGTACTGGGCCCATGCCGCGTGCATCCTGCCGGTGACGGCCTGGCCGTGGTTCGCCTTCCGGCGCCGACACCATCGCGTCGCTGACCGCTGGCACCTCGAGGCCCCCGACGACCTGCTGGCCTCGGTGACCAAGCGCATCGCCGACGAGGGGCCCGTCACCGCCTCCGGCCTCGGAGGGGCCAAGCGGGGTGGCCCGTGGTGGGATTGGTCGCCGATCAAGATGGCCGTCGAGCTCCTGCTCGACCGGGGCGAGGTCATCTGCGTCACCCGCCAAGGCTGGAAGCGGGTCTACGACCTGCCTTCGCGGGTCCTGCCGCCACCCATGGCCGACGGACCCGAGCCCGACGATGCCACCTGCATCGCCGCTCTGGTCGGGGCGGCCGGCGCAGCGATGGGTGTCGCCACCCGATCGGACCTCGCCGACTACTACCGGCTCCGCCAGGACCAGGTGATCACCGCCCTGCCCGCCACCGGCCTGGTCCCGGTGCGCGTGGCGGGATGGAACGCCGACGCGTGGGCCGACCCCGCCGCCCTCCACGCCCTCGGCCGGCGCGGGAGGCACCGCACCACCCTCCTCTCACCGTTCGACTCGCTGATCTGGGACCGGTCCCGCACCCTCCGCCTCTTCGGTTTCGCCCACCGGCTGGAGGCGTACACCCCGGCCCCCAAACGGGTCCACGGCTACTACGTCATGCCCGTCCTGGCCGGGGGTCACCTGATCGGGAGGGTCGATCCGGGGCGGTCCGGGGCGGCGCTGGTGGCCAAACGGGTGTCGGTGACCCGGCCCGCAGCCCTCCCCGACGTGGCCGACGCCCTCCGGGAGGCGGCGGCGTGGGTAGGCGCCAGCCAGGTGGCCGTCGACGTCGTCGACCCTCCAGCGCTCAAGGGCCCCCTCACCGCTCTGCTGGCTTGACCGCTGTGCTGGCCTGACGGCTGTGCCGGCCTGACGGCTGTGCCGGCCTAACGGCTGTGCCGGCCTAACGGCTGTGCCGGCCTAACGGCTGTGCTGGCCTAACGGCTGTGCTGGCCTAACTTCGGTCGATGACCGTCGCCAGCAAACTCGTCGCCCGCTGGGCCAAGCTGCCCCCTGCCCGCAGCCATGCGGTGAGCGTCGAACGGGATCTGCGCACCCCCATGCCCGACAGCGCCGTGCTCCTCGCCGACCGCTGGTACCCCACCACCGGGGACCGGCCCCCGGTCGTGATCCTGCGGTCGCCGTACGGTCGGCACCAGCTCGGGCTGGTCGGCCGCCTGCTGGCCGAGCGGGGCTACTGCGCCTTCATCCAGAGCACCCGAGGCTCGTTCGGGTCCGCCGGCGGCTGGGAGCCGTTCCGCAACGAGCAGACCGACGGCCACGCCACCCACGCGTGGGTCGCCGAACAGCCGTGGTTCGGGGGGACCAGCGCCACCTACGGGCCCAGCTACCTGGGCCTGACCCAGTGGGCGGTCGCCGGCGACCCCCCCGAGCATCTCCGGGCCATGGCCTTGTCCATCACCGCCAGCTCGTTTCGCGATGCCGCCACCTATCCGGGCGGCTCGTTCAGCCTGGAGACGGGTGCGACCTGGATCGACCTGATCGAGTCCCAGGAGCGCGCCCTGCCCCGCATCGCCTGGGCCCATGCCCGGGCTGAGCGGCGGCTTCGCCGCGTCTACACCACGCTGCCTCTGTCCCGAGCCGACTCGGTGTCGGTGGGCCGGTCGCTCAGCTTCTATCAGGACTGGCTTGTCCACGAGCAGCCCGGGGACCCGTGGTGGGATCCGGTCGACTTCGGCGGGGACCTCTCCCGGGTTCCCCCGGCCAGCCTGGTGGGCGGCTGGTACGACGTCTTCCTGCCCGCCCAGATCGCCGACTTCGTGGCCCTGCGCGCCGCCGGCCGCCACGCCCGCCTGACCGTCGGGCCCTGGACCCACACCAGTCTGGCCGGCACCGGCGCCCAACTGCGGGACGGGATCGAGTGGTTCGACGAACATCTGCTGGGCCGGCGCCCGGCCCGACCCCATCCGGGCGTGCGTCTCTTCGTCCAGGGGTCCGAGCGGTGGGTCGACCTGGACACCTGGCCGCCTCCCGCCACCACGGAGCGGTGGCATCTCCATGCCGGTGGGCGCCTCGAGCGGTCCGAGCCGGCGGCCTCGGCCCCGGACCGCTTTCGCTACGACCCCGCCGATCCCACGCCGGGGGTCGGTGGGCCGTCGCTCAACTGGCGGACCTCAGGCCCGCGGAACCAGGCCCGTCGCGAACAGCGCCCCGACGTGGTCTCCTACACCAGCGACGCCCTGACCGGGGACGTGACCATTGCCGGGCCCCTCAACGCGGAGATCTGGTTCCGGAGCAGCGCCCCGAGCACCGACGTGTTCGTCAGGCTGTGCGACGTGGACGACGACGGAGTGTCCATCAACATCAGCGATGGCATCGTACGCACCCACCCCGACGACGGGGAGCGAGCCGACGACGACGGGACGATCCGGGTGCGGGTGGCGATGTGGCCGACGGCGACCACCTTTGCCGCCGGTCACCGCTTCCGCCTGCAGGTGTCAAGCGGCGCCCATCCCCTCTTCGCCCGCAATCCCGGCAGCGACGAACGCCTGGGCTCGGCGACCACCGTGATCGTGGCCGACCAGGCTGTCCTCCATGACCCCGACCACCCGTCGGCCATCGAACTGCCGGTCAGCAGAGTCTGAGCTGCACCTGGTCCACCGACCGCTCCCCAGCCCCGCTTGCGGTCGCCAGCGGGCAGATACGCCCGTCGATAGCGACGCTCATGGTCGGCCACCAGGTCGGGGCGCACCGAGCCCAGCCAGCCGTTGATGATGCGCCGGGCCCGAACATAACCGAACACGCGTTCGATGCCGGGGTCAGACGACTCGAGGGTCCCCGGTTGGTTCGTGGAGGCCGCGGACAGCCTTGGTCCGAGCGAGCAGGAACACGCCGATGGTCATGACGATCAGGGCAATGACCTCGGTCGAGGAGGCGACCGCGCCGATGTCAAGGCTCTCTCCGAACGCCACGGCGCCGATCAAGATGCTGACGATGGGGTCCACGACCGTCATGGTGGGCAGGGAGGCGTCGAGGGTGCCGGCCTGGAAGGCGCTCTGGCTGACCACCATGCCGCCGACGCCGATGATCACCAGCACGTAGGGCTGCCAGTGGGTGAGCAGGACCGGGATGCCTCGGGTCAGCAGGTGGGCACAGGTCTTGGTGAGCGCCGCCGCCACGCCGTAGGTGATGCCCGCCACCCCGGAGAGCAGCACGGCCCGCTGGCGCAGACTCCGGTGCCGGCACGCCACCAGCATCGCCGCGCAGACCACGGCCGACGCAGAGAGCAGAGCGATCCACTTGGAGAGGTGGACGTTGTCGTGGCCGGCGGCCGGCCGGGCCACGACGAGGAACACGGCCAGGCCGGCGCACACGGCGACCGCTCCCAGCCAGTCCTGGGCCCGCAGCCGGTACCCGCCCCAGTGCGCCCCGATCGGCAGCGCGAACAGGAGACCGCACACCAGCAACGGCTGGACGACAACCAGCGTGCCGTTGCCCAGGGCCACGAACTGGAACACGTAACCGCCGATGTCGGCGGCCACGCCGAGGAGCCACAGGGGGTTCTGGACCAGGCGGGTCAACAACCCGAACCGGAGGGCGTGCTGGTGAGATTCGGCGGACGCGGCCCGCTGCTGGAGGACCGATGCGGCGGCGTACATCCCCGCCGCGAGGATCGCGCACAAGACCGCCACCATCCGTCCAAAGCTAGCCGTTCGGGTGGAGATTCCTGAGCGTTGGGTAGGAGGGTGACGATGAATCCGCTACCGCCTCTGCTCAGGGCACTGGACAGGTTCCAACGCAAGCATCGGCCGGTGGCGTTCGGTTTTGCGGTGAACAAGAAGTACGGGGACGACCGGGGTGGGTACCTGGCGGCGCTGATCACCTACTACGGGTTCTTATCCATCTTCCCGCTCCTGTTGGCGTTCTTCACCATCGTCGCGTACACCCTCCCGCCGCACAGCAGCATCATCAAGACCCTCAACGATCACCTGGGCTCGTATCCCATCATCGGCTCGTTCATCACCAGCCTGTCCCGAAGCTCCCTGCACGGCTCGGTCCTCGCTCTGGTGGTCGGTGTCCTGGGCCTCGTCTGGGGCGCCCAGGGCCTGGCCCAGACGCTGCAGTTCGCCATGAACGAGGTGTGGAGCGTCCCCGGCAGGGACCGGCCCGGTCTCGTCCCCCGTCTGGTCATCGGGCTCAAGTGGTACGCAACCTTCGGGCTCGGCTTCGTCGCCGCCACCTTCGTCAACTCCCTCGGTTCGGTGTTGGACTGGGGCCCGGCCGGACCGTATCTCGCCGCCCTGCCGGCCCTGGCCATCAACATCGGGCTGTTCGTCGTCTCCTTCCGGGTCCTCTCCCCCAAGACGGCCAGCACCCGCCAGCTTCTCCCCGGCGCCGTCTTCGCCGGCTTGATCTGGACCGTGCTCACCACCGTGGGCATCGGCCTCCTCCAGCAGCTCTCCCACGCCAACGCCCTCTACGGAAGCTTCGGCATCACCCTCGGTCTGCTCGCGTTCCTGTATGCGGCGGCGCGCATCACCCTGTACGCGGCCGAGGCAAACGTGGTGGGGGCCAAGCACCTGTGGCCCCGGTCGTTGCAAAACCCGCCGCTGGTCGACGCCGACAAGCGCCAGCTGGAGGAGATGGCCCAGCGCGAGGAGCGGGTGGACGACCAGGTCGTGCAGGTCGACTTCGAAGTAGGAGCCGACGGGCCGACGCCGTGACCGGCCTGGCACCCTCGCCGCCGGGCCCCACCTGCCAAACTGACGCCGATGATGCGGGCGCGTGGTGCAACGGCAGACACAGCGGGCTTAAACCCTGCGGCCTTCGGGCATGAGGGTTCGACTCCCTCCGCGCCCACTCGATCCTGGCAGCAAAAGCCCAGGTGGAAGCCTTGCTAGGGCGTCCTACCGTCGACGTGGGACACGCATGGGACACGCGAGCCCGGGAGTAGCAACGGCCAGCGGCGGTTGCCCGTAGGCGGATCCATTGCCACGCTTTCGGGGGTGGTCTGCACCATGCTTGGCTGCGTGATTACGGATGTGGCCATTGCGGCGAGCGCCGACTTCATTGACCTGGATGACGGATGGCCGGCGTTGCGAGACGCTCTGCTGGCCGCCGGACTCCGGCCGCGCGTCGCGGTGTGGGACGACCCGAGCATCGACTGGCACCACTTCGGCCTCGTCGGGGCGATGTACACGTGGGGGTATGTGACCCGCCGCCCCTCCTTCCTCGCATGGGCCGGGCGGGTCGAGTCGGCCACCAAGCTCGTGAACTCGGCCCGCCACCTCCGATGGAACAGCGACAAGACCTACCTGGCCGACCTTGCCGACGTCGGAGTCCCGGTCGTGCCCACGACGTGGGTGCGCCCGGGCGAGTCGTGGTGGCCACCAGCGGAGGACTATGTCATCAAGCCGACCGTGGCCAGCGGCGGTCTGGGCGCCGCCCGCTACCGGGCCAGCCGCCGGGAGACCGCTGATCGCCATGTCCGTCGGCTGCACCGTGGGGGGCACACCGTGATGGTCCAGCCCTATCAACAATCCATCGATACCGCTGGGGAGACCGCCCTGGTGTTCGTCGGCGACCGCTTCAGCCACGCCGTCAACAAGTCCTCCCTCCTGACAGCCGACGTCGGCGAGGTCGAGCGGCTGTGGGAGCGAGAGATCATCACCTCCACCGAACCATCCCCGGGCTACCGGCAGCTGGCGGAGACCGTGATGGCTACGGTGGTCGCCAAGCTCGGGCCGACGGCCTATGCCCGAGTCGATCTGGTAGGAGACGACGCCGGCTGCCCACGAGTGCTTGAGGTGGAGCTGATCGAACCGTCCTTGTTCCTGGCGACCGCAGAAGGGTCCGCCCGGCGCTTGGCCGGCGTCCTCCAACAGCTCGCCGAAAGCTCGGTCTGAGCACGCCACCACTGGGCGACCGTGCAGGGGGACCGGATCCATCCCTAACCCCCATTCGGTCCGACCGCCTGGCTGCCGGACACACCGACGAACTGACGATCGCAACTACGGCCACCGTCTCTCAGGGCGAATGCCTGGGAGCATCAGTGAGGACCTCCTGAGAATGCTACCGAGGAGGGCCGGTCCGGATAGGCAGCCGGCCGCCGAGTTCGACTCCGACCACCTGCCGGTACGATCGCGGCGTGACCGTCGACGTGGTGACCGCTGATCAGTGGCACCGACGGCGCCGGTGAAGCCCCTGGCGGGCGTCCGGGTGGTCGAGGCGGCCAGCTACGTGAGCGTCCCGTTCGCGTCGTTGGCCCTGTCCGATCTGGGGGCGGACGTGATCAAGGTCGAACCGCCCGGTGGCGACCCGTTCCGGCGCTTCGGGCTGCGCCACCAGGGTCAGAGCCTGTCGTGGCTGGCCACCAACGCCAACAAGCGCTCAACGGTGATCGACCTCAAGACCGAGACGGGTGTCGCCCGCCTCCATGACCTGCTGGCCGACGCCGACGTGCTCATGACCAACTGGCGCCCGGCGGTGGCCGCTCGGTTGGGTCTGGAGCCGGCCGCGGTGCAGGCGCGCTACCCGCGACTCGTCTGGGTCCGCCTGTCCGGCTACGGCCAGGACGGGCCCCAGGCCGACCTGCCGGCGTTCGACGCCATCATCCAGGCCCGCTCCGGCCTGGCCATGAGCAACGGCGACGAACCTCGCCTCCTCCCTGGCTATGTCGCCGACAAGGTGTCGGCCATGTTCGCCGCCCAAGCGGCGATGGCCGCGTTGGTGGGCCGGGCAACGACCGGGGAGGGAGCCGTGGTGGACGTAGCCATGATCGATTCCCTGGCCTATTTCGACGGACCCGATGTACTGGCCGGCAAGGCCTTGCTCGACGCTCCGGACTACGACGTCATCGGCCATCTGGGGGACATGCGCCCGTTGCGCACCGAGGACGGCTGGCTGCTGGTCAGCCCCGTGAGCGGGAAGCAGCTGAAGCGGGCCCTGGCGGCGGCCGGGCGCCCCGACGCCGTGGCCCTCCTACGGGCCGTCGAGGACGCCCGGACCATGACGTCAATGTTCCTCGGCCTGCTGGCCGAGGTCCTGCCGTCGCGTCCGACGGCGGAATGGGAGCAGGTCTTCGCCGACGCCGACGTGCCCGCCAGCGCCGTGTTGAGCGTCGACGATCACGTGGCCGACCACCAGTTGGCCCACAACGCCACCTTCCGGGTCACCGAGGATCCGATCCTCGGTCGGGTCCGCCAGGTACGCCATCCGGCGCGGTTCGACGGGGCCCCGGCGGAGACAGCGGAGCTCCCTGCGCCCTCGCTCCCCTAGGAGCGCGCTGAAGTAGTCGGCATCTGGATTCGCGATTTGTG
>JALYVP010000164.1 GCA_030853185.1 Actinomycetota bacterium
GTGATCTCAAGGGACACCACCACCAGGCCAAGCGGCTCGAGGTCGGCGGCCACCAACTCGCGGATGCGGCCCGCCAGACCGGCACCGACCCCGGCGTCGAGGAGCGCGGCGGCGGGGAGGGCCCCGACCGCCGACCGGACCCGCGCCGCCATCGAGCCCTCGACCTGGCGGACGGCCAGATCCGGCCGGCGGAAGAGATGGCGGGCGGCGTCCACGATGGCCGGCTCGTCGTCCCCCACCCGCCAGGAGCACTCGAGGCCGACGCCGAGGGCGATGCCCTCGGCGGCGGTCAGGTCGACATCGACGGCTTGGCGGTGGAGGCTCAGGTCGACCCGGGCAGCCCGCGACAGCCAGGGCCAGACGAGCGTGCCTCGCCGGCGCACGACTCTCGGCCTCCAGCCGGTGATCACCAACGCCTCGTCTGCCGCCGGGACCCGCCAGGCCCCGGCCATCACGGCCACGACGGCGGCCGCCAACGCGCCGCCGATCACGGCCAAGGCGGCCAGAGAGGACATGGGACCCATGATCGGGCGCCGGCCACCCCCCGTGCAACAGGGAGGCTTGCCGGGCCGACGCGTGGGCGACCGGGACGCGCCGAGCATCGCACCGGCCCGGCGACGGGAGCCGCACTCCGAAGCGCCGGCTCAGCTGCCCTTGGCCTGCTCCCACACGTTGCTCCGAGGCCGGTCGAAGGCGGCCTCGACCGTCTCCCCCCGGATGGAGGCGAACGCCATGTCCCGCCACCGTCCGCCCCCCGCCAGGGGTTCGGGCAGGTTGTCAGGACCGAACCATCCGACGTCTCGTGTCTCGAGGGGGTGGGGCTTGAGGGACCCGCCGACGGCCCGGCAAGCGAACACCACCGAGTAGAACGGCAGGCCCCGGGCCCCGAGGCGCAGGCTGTCGATGACGGCGATGATCCGCACCGGCTCGACCTCGATGCCGGTCTCCTCCTCGACCTCCTTGGCGACCACCTCGGCCGGCGAGTAGCCGATGTCGGCCCACCCGGTCGGGTACAGCCATACGCCGGAATCGCCCCGCTGGATGAGCAGCAGGTCGCCGGCGTCATTGCCCACCACCGCACCCACCGCCACCTTGGGTGTCACGTATCCGGCGACGCCGTGGCCGACGCTGTCGAGCCAGCCTGCGGTCAGGTCCTCGGCCGAAAGCCCGTTGCGGTGGGCGGCCCGGGCTCCGATCTCGGCGGCCACCTTGAGGACCTCCTCGAAGCGCTCGCGCTCGTAGAGGTTCTGGGTGAAGCCCAGTCCGGTCCGCGCGATTCCGGACAGGGCCTCGCTCCATCTGGTGAGATCCGCTTCGGTCACATCCCGTCCGGCCATCGGACGCGAGGCTACCGGGATGGCGACTCCGAGCGCCGACCGGGGCGGCGCCCGGGGCTACAGCTCGGCGGTGAGGACCCGGGCCGCCACTTGCACCGGATCCCACGTCGACGAGAACGGAGGGGCGTAGCCCAGGTCCAACATCATCAGGTCCTCGACGCTGAACCCGGCGGCCAGGGAGGCGGCCAGGACGTCGACCCGCTTGGCGGCTCCCGGGCCTCCGACGATCTGGGCGCCGAGGAGCCGGCCGGTCACCTTCTCGGCCAGCATCCTCACGGTCATCGGGTCGGCGTCGGGCATGTAGCCGGCGTGGCCTGTCGTCTCGATGGTCGTGGTCGCGAACCCGAACCCGGCGGCGATGGCCTCGTTCGTGTTGAGGCCGGTCCGGCCGATCTCCGTGCGGCAGATACGGGTCACGGCGGTGCCGGCCACGCCCGGGAAGGTGGCGTAGCCCGAGGCCAGGTTGATGCCCGCCACCCGTCCTTGCTTGTTGGCCACGGTGCCGAGCGCCGAGTAGGCGGGGAGGCCGGAGACGATGTTGACCGATTGGCAGCAGTCCCCGGCGGCGTAGACGCCCTCGGCCGATGTCCGTTGCTGGCGGTCGACGACGATGGCGTCGCGCAACCCGACGGTCAGGCCGGCCTTGACGGCCAACTCGGAGTTGGGGCTGACACCCATGCCGAGCACGACCAGATCGGCGGGGATGGTCCCCGCCGACGTGCGCACGACCGAGTCCTCGACCTCCTCGAGGGCCTCACCCAGGCGCAGGTTGATCCCCATGGATCGCATGGCTCGTCCGACCAGGGCGCCCATCGGGGGGTCGAGGGCGGGGAGAACCTCGGAGCCCTGTTCGACAACGGTGACCGACGCGCCGCGCTGGAGGAACGACTCGGCCAGCTCGAGGCCGATGTAGCCGCTGCCCACCACCACGACGTGCTCGGGCCGGCGGTCGGCGGCATCGGCGAGGAGGTCGCGGGCGTCGGCCAGGGTCTGGACCCCGTGGACATGGGCGGCGTCGAGGCCCGGGATCGGCGGCCGGCGGGGAACCGCCCCGGTGGCCAGGTGCAGCAGATCGAACCCGAGGCGGTAGGTGCGGGAGCGCGCCATGTTGTCGACCTCGATGGTGCGGGCATCGAGGTCGATCCCGGTGGCCTCGTGGCCGGTTCGCACGTCGATGCGCACCTCCCGGAACTTCTCGGGCGGCCGGCTGATCAGATCCTCGAGGTGGGCCACCTCGCCTCCGATCAGGTACGGGATGCCGCAGGCCGAGTAGCTGGTCCACGGCCCCTTCTCGAGGGCCACGATCTCCATGTCGGGGCTGCGGCGCCTGGCCACCGACGCCGCCGCCATGCCCGCTGCGTCCCCGCCGACCACTACCAGACGTTGTCCCACCGCGAAATCCTAGAGGAAGGGAGGGCACCGGCCCACCACGCGGGCCGCCCGGTGCTGCAAGCCGAGCGGATCGTGGGACTATGGGGCCATGGCTGTGCGCGAAGACTGCCGTCACTACCTGGCTCGGAGCACCTCGGGTGGCGACATCATCCGGCGGTGCCGGGTCTCGGTCAACGAAGAAGACCCCTTCGCCTGCCCCGCCGGCTGCCTGTTCTTCGAGGACCGGCCCGTGTCAGGCATCGGCTGGACCCAGGCGCCCCGCGAACCGATGTCCAACACCGCCGACAAGCTGGCCGGACTGCCTCCGGTCAAGCGTTCCCGCAAGCCCAAGCAACCGAAGCCCAAGCGCAAGCGCTGAGATCAGCCGGGAGGGCCGCCCGGGGCCCGATGACGCCGCTTGTGCTCGAAGGCCTTGGTCGCCCCCCACACGATCCCGAGCTCGGCCAGGCCGTCGGCCACCTCCGCCAGCGACGCCGGCGACAGATCGTAGACATCGGCGGGGAACGCCCGCACCGCGAAGTCGTCGCGCTCCACCTCGGGGCAGCCGGCGCCGGCCAGGACCGCCGTCGGGTAGCGCACCGCGGCGCGGACGATGGCCAGGGGGGTGGAGCGCTGCTCGTCGATGTCGGCGTCGAGGAGAGCCCGGATCCGGGGGGTCACGTCGGCGCGCGCCTCCGCCCCCGCCTGAGCGGCGGCGGCGGCCACGTCGGGAGGACATTCCCCCCTCCATGCCGTCATGATCGAGGTGACACAGCGGACCACCCAGGGCGCCACCACCCCGTCGATGCCGTCGGCCAGCGCCCGGGCCGGGTCGTCTGCGCCTGGGTCGCCTGCTCCGGAGACGTCCACGTCCACCATGGTCGCGGGGCGGGACCCCCGGGAGCCAGCCCGGCGCAGGAAACGGCCCGGCGCAGGTAGCGGCCCGGCGCCGACCATGCTGGCGGCATGCGACTGTTCGGCCAGCCCCGACCGCCCCCTTCCCCGCCCGGCCCCGGCCAGGAGTCGGTCTGGGACTACCCCCGGCCACCCCGCCTGGAGGCCGAGCCCCGCCGCATCCGGGTGGTGCTGGGCGGTGTGGTCGTCGCCGACACCACCGCCGCCTACCGGGTCCTCGAGACCAGCCACCCACCGACCTACTACCTGCCCCCCGCCGACATCACAGCCGGGGCCCTGGAGGAGGCGGCGGGGTCGAGCTTCTGCGAGTGGAAGGGGCAGGCCCGGTATTGGACCGTCCGGGCCGGCGCCGCCGTGGCCCCGGCCGCGGCCTGGTCCTACCCCGACCCCACGCCCGGGTTCGTTGACCTTCGGGATCATGTGGCGTTCTACGCCCCCGCCATGGAGCGCTGCGAGGTCGGCGGGGAGGGGGCCACACCGCAACCGGGCGGGTTCTACGGCGGGTGGGTGACGTCGTGGGTGCTCGGCCCGTTCAAGGGGGAGCCCGGCACCATGGGCTGGTAGACCGGCCCCTTCAGGGCCAGCACCGGGTCAGCGCCCGGCGAGGACCTCGAAGGGCGGCGTCGTCCCCGTGAACGGGGCCAGGCGGCCGTGCCGGTCGGCGCTGTCGCCGTGATAGCGGATCCGGTAGCGGCCGGCCGGGGTGGCGGGCGGGATGTCCCAGGTGACGGTGACGCGCGAGCTGTGCCGCCCGGTCCTGGCCCAGCGGAACTTCGTCGACCAGTCCCCGTCGTCGGCCACCGTCCGCCACCCTCCGGCGGCGGCGTGCTGAACCTCGACGAACGTGCCGCCCCGGCGCAGCTCATTGCCCGGATGGGCCCCCACGAATGTCACCAGCGCCTGCTCCCCCGTCCGGTAGTGGTCCCGAGGGGCGGCCACCACCTCACCGAAGCCGTGACCGGGCGCCGCCTCGTCGCTGCGGCGTCGGGCCCGGCGCCGCTTGCGGCCCGAAAGGTCCGGTGGGGGCGACCCGGCTTCGACACCGACACCGTCGCGCATGGCGTGGGCCAGCTCGGAGGCGACCTGGAGGAACGCTCCCAGCTCCCAGCGCCCGAACAGGGTGCTGCCCCCCTCGTAGCGCTGGGCGTCGTACTCCTCGGGGGTGGTGACGTAGTGGATGTAGGCGTTGGCGTACCCGGCGACCAGGACGTCGGCGACCTCGGCGCCGACGATGGCCGCCACCGCCCGGCGCAGGCGGAGCCCGGCGACGATGGTGACCTCGCCGGGGATGGCGATCAGGTAGAGGGAGCCGATGCGCAGCAGCTGGACGGGGACCCGTTCCTGGACCAGCGGCACGAGCGACGAGTTCAGGGGGCTGGCGGGCAGGGCCACCCCCTTGGGGTGCTGGGCGTCACGCAGGCGGGGCGACATCGGGTACAGGATCCGCTGGGAGAAGGCCTCCCACAGCGGGTTCTGGCCGTTGCCCTGGCGGAACCCCTTGAACCCGGGGCCTTCCTCGGTCCCGGCGAAGGCCGCCGCTCCCGCCGCCGGCCGCCCGGTGCGATGCGGCAGCCCGTCGCCGGTGAACTCGGGCGCCACGACGGTGTCGGCCAGGTCCATCCAGGTCATCCGGCAATCGAGGCCCCCGCCGATGGCGGTGCCGACCAGGCCGGCCGCGGCCGCGTACTGGCGGTGACCGATGATGCGGGTGTTCTCGAACTCGTCGCCGGTCGGGCCGGAGCCGGGCGCCAGGTTCAGGTTGGGGGACATGTCGCCGCTGTTGGTCTGGGCGAAGGCGGTGACCAGCGACGGCTCCCCGGCCAGGTAGTCGACGCCTTCGACCAGGCGTTCCCACTGGTAGGCGGCGTAGCCCTTGTTGTCCCCGCTGATCAGCGTGTTTCGATTGGTCATGGACGTGCCGTGGGTGGCGAACCAGTTGATGGCCCCGACCGTCCGACCGTCGCGCTCGATGCGCAGCAGCGTGGTCTGGGGATCGACCCCGTCGGGGAAGCACGCCCGCTCGTCGGGGGGGTTGCGCTCGAAGGCGGGGAGGGACCGGTTGACGCTGGCGTCGCCCAGATGGCCCCGAGCCAGGGTCAGGGTGGCCGGGGCCACGTCGTCATGGGCCCGCCGAGCGGCTTCGACGATGCCGTCGACGATGGCGGCGAACGTCTGGGGGTGGTACCCGCTCAGGAGGTAGAGGAGGTGATGGGAATAGCCTCCCGGTCCGCAGTGCGTGTGGGTGGCCGTCAGAGCCACGTTCTCGGCGGTGTACGCCTCGCCGTAGCTCGCCGCCAGTCGGACCAGGACCTCCCGGTGGACGCTGTCGAAGACCATCGGGAGGTCATTCACCACCATCAGGATGCGACCGCCGGTGGCGGTGTCAACGATGACGAAGGCCCTCGACCGCAGCCTCAGGTGGATGCCGGTGGCCCGCTGATCGGACTTGCCATAGCCGAGCAGCTCCACCTCGACCGACTCCCCGGTGATATCGGCGATGCCCCTGCCCACCAGATATCCCTCGGTCATCCCCCCATCCTGGCAGCTGCTCAGTCGTCGTCGATCACGTAGCGGGGCCCCGGACCGCGCTCGGCGGCGCGGTCGTCGGGGTTGAGCAGGCCGCAGAACCGCAGCGACAGGCAACCGCAGCCGATGCACCCGTCGAGGCGGTCGCGGAGGCGTTCGAGCATGGAGATCTGGGCGTCGAGGCGGGGCCGCCACGCCGCCGACAGCCGGTGCCAGTCGCGCTGGCTCGGCGTCCGGTTGTCGGGGAGGGAGGCCAGCGCGTCGCGGATGTCGTCGAGGGAGAGGCCGACCTGTTGGGCGATGCGGACGAACGACACCCGGCGGATGGTCTCACGGGCGTAGCGCCGCTGGCCCCCCTCGGAGCGGGAGGCGTGAATGAGCCCCTCCCCCTCGTAGTAGCGCAGCGCCGAGGCGGCCACCCCGGTGCGCTCGCTCATCTCGCCGATCGTCAGCTCGGGAAGCACGCTCGTCATGGTAGAGAGCCCTTGACTTGAAGTCAACTTTAACAAATACGGTGGCCGGCATGCCTGAGCCAACCCTCAATCTCGCCGTGATCGTCGGCAGCACCAGAGAAGGCCGCTTCGCCGGGCGGTTGCCCGATGGTTCGTCGGTCACGCCGGCCAGCGGGCCGACTGGGCCGACGCCTACGTGGTGGTGACCCCGGAGTACAACCACGGCTACCCGGCGTCGTTGACGCAGGCCATCGACCTGCCCCACGACGAGTGGAAGGCCAAGCCGGTCGGGTTCGTCTCCTACGGGGGGATGGCCGGCGGTCTGCGAGCCGTCGAGCAGCTCCGCCAGGTGTTCGCCGAGCTGCACGTGGCGACCATGCGCGACACGGTCAGCTTCCACCGGTTCTTCGAGCGCTTCGACGAGTCGGGACGGCTCAACGACCCCGCTGGTCCGGCGGAGGCGGCCACGGTCATGCTCTATGAGCTGGCGTGGTGGGGTCAGGCCCTCCGCGCCGGGCGCGCCGCCGGCCCCCCGGCCTGAATGGGCCCCTCAGGCCTGGCGGCTCCGGGTCCCGCCGGTGCAGTCCTCGCCGTCGCCCTCCAGAGCGACGAGCAGGGTGCGCAGGTCAGCCAGCATGCGCTGCTGGGTGGCGCGGTCGAGGGACCCGAACGCTCGTTGATCAGCCTGGATCTTGGTGGCGATCATCTGATCCGAGCGGGCCAGGCCGGCCTCGGTGAGGCTGACGATCACCTGGCGGCGGTCCGACGGATCGACGTCGCGACGGACCAGACCCCGCTCCTCGAGCCGACCCACCCGGTTGGTCACCGCCCCGGCCGTGACCTGCGAGTCGCGGGCCAGGTCCCCGACGCTGCAACGATGCTCGGCGGCCTTGCGGAGCGGGAGGAGGACCTCGAACTCCCACTGCTCCATGTCGATGGCCGCCAGCTCCCGGCGCAGGGCCCGGTCCAGGTGGTGGTAGATCCGCCGGATCCGCACGGCCAGGCCCTTGGTCGTCATGTCGACGCCCGGGTTCTCCTGGCACCAGTAGTCGACGATGTCGTCGACCTGATCTCGTGCCGGCGCCGTGTCCTTCATGGGGCGCATCGTACGTCCTGTTCGTGAAAATACGTTGCCATACCTCTCAACGTTCGATATCTTGACACTAAATGTTTCAGCGTTCAAGTAACTCGGGAAGGTTCCTCCCATGACGTCCACGCTTCTCCCCTCGCCTCGCTCCGGG
>JALYVP010000165.1 GCA_030853185.1 Actinomycetota bacterium
GGGAGGAGCTGATCGACTCGGTCGCCCACGCCCGCCGAGAGGTCGAACGCCTCTCGACCCTCGCCGAGGACCTGCTCTTCCTGGCCCGAGCCGACAGCGGCGGCCAGGTCGTCCGACTGGGCGAGACCGACGTCGCCGCCGTCGTAGCCGAATCGGCCCGGGCTCACCGGGCCGGCGCCACCAAAGGGGGGGTCGACCTCAACGCCGACATCGATGCGGCCGCGGTCACCCAGGCAGACCCGGCGGCCATCCGTCGGGCGGTGGACAATCTGCTGGCCAACGCCCTGGCCGCGACCCCGCCCGAGGGGACCATCACCGTCACCGTTCGCAGCTCCTCCGAGGGCGTCAGCGTCGCCGTCGCCGACACAGGGTCCGGGTTTCCCGACCTGTTCGTGGCTCACGCCTTCGAGCGCTTTGCCCGCCCCGACGCCGCCCGAGCCCCAGGAGAGGGAGGCGCCGGGCTGGGCCTGGCCATCGTGGCCGAGATCGTCACCGCCCATCACGGCACCGTCAGCGCCGTGAACAACGCCGGAGCGGGGGCGACCATCACCATCGTCCTACCCAGGCGCGTGGCCACTTCCGAGGAACCGGCCGGGCCCCCTCACGGCACCTTCAGCGGCGCCCGAGTCTCCTCGTCGGCGCAGGCCCGGGTGTGGTAGGCGAAGTTGGGGAATCCCCTCCCCGTGGCGCCCTGTAGGTGAGCATACGGTTCTTCCTCCACCGCCGGGCCAGCTAACTACTACTTGGAGTAACTTATGTCCAGTAGATTCGCACCTGCTTCTTGCAGAAGGGGCCCAGGTCGATGACCCCCAACGCTCGGCGCGATCCCTCCGGCGGATCCGCCGATACCGATCTGTCCGGCTTCCGCCACGGGCGGGTCCCCCGCCTGGTCCGGGAGCGACAGCTGCTGGCCCTGGCCGAGGACCTCTTCGCCGAACGGGGCCTCTCGGCGGCGTCGACGGACGAGTTGGCCCGCCGGTGCAGGAGCGCCCGAACGACTCGTGAGCGACGCCCACCGTGGCCGCTCCGAGTCCCGTGCCCCATGCTCAACCCCCCGTCGCGTTCAGGATCCAGCGAAGATCCTCGTCAACGGCCTCGTGGTGCGCTCGAGGTGACGGCTGAATGCGGGGGGGGGTCAGCCGCCGAGTTCGTCGGAGGGCTCGGCTGGCAGGTTGTGATGATGTTCGTCTACCGGCTCGGGATGGTCACGGGAGGAGAGAACTCGTCCCGGGTCTCCGGTGACCTTGTTGGGGTAGGCGACGTTGGTGGCTGCGTCATTACCAGCCGCCTCTAGCCGTGAACTTCCACCGGCGATCCGCCCCGCTACCAGCAGTACTCGGATCGGGCATCGATGACGGCCAACACGACTATCGAGCGCCGCCTCCACCGCCGTCGGCCGCAGGACTGGTTTCACACATGGGATGTTTTGGATCACCGTGACGTAGCGGTGACGGCGGCGCCGAGGCTCGGCCCTGATGGTCGGCCCCCGGGCCACCCACCAGGTGAGGGCGCCGGCCTCGCGGACCACGGTCGTCCTGCCGCGCCCGGCCGTGCTCGGTCTTTCGGGCGCAGACACTGGCGCCATCGGCGCGCTGGCCGCCCCTCTGGAACGGACATTCGCCATCGGGAACACGGAGCTGGGTCTGCTGTCACCGCTTTGGTCAGGGTGGCAGCGACGCTGCCGTTCGGTGCGGCAGCCCATGCTCCTCTCCCCCCGGTATGGCCCTCGACAGTGCGTCGTGCCCTGAGCCGGACCGGTACGATCCGGCCATGCCCGACTTCCAGACCATCCTGCTGGCCGTGGACGACGGGGTGGCCACCCTCACCCTGAACCGGCCCGACCGGCTCAACGCCTTCACCGGGGAGATGGGCCGGGAGATCCTGGCCGCCTTCGACCGCATCGACGCCGACGATGACATCCGCGCCGTCGTGGTGACCGGCGCCGGCCGGGCGTTCTGCGCCGGCGCCGATCTGGCCAGGGGCGCCGACACCTTCAACGCCGCCGCCCGGGGGGCCACCGGCGGTGACGGCCGCGCCCGGCGTGACACCGGCGGCGTGGTGACGCTGCGGATCTTCGAGTGCCTCAAGCCGGTCATCGCCGCCATCAACGGGCCCGCCGTCGGCGTCGGCGCGTCCATGACCCTGCCCATGGACGTCAGGCTCATCGCCTCCGACGCCAGGATGGGCTTCGTCTTCGCCGCCCGCGGGATCGTCCCCGACGGCGCCGCCAGCTGGTTCCTGCCCCGCGTGGTCGGCATCAGCCAAGCCCTGGAGTGGTGCCTGACCGGTCGGGTGTTCCCCGCCACCGAGGCCAAGGAGGGCGGCCTGGTCGCCGCCGTCGTCCCCGGCGCCGACCTGCTCGGCCGGGCCCGGGGCTTGGCCGCCGAGATGGCTGCCAACGTCGGCGCTGTCTCCGCCGCCATCACCCGCCAGCTGCTGTGGCGGATGCAGGCCGCCGAGCACCCGATGGTCGCCCACCGGGTCGACTCCCGAGCCATCGCCGAGACCGGCGCCATGGCCGACGCCGCCGAGGGAGTCATGGCCTTCCTGGAGAAACGGCCCGCCTCCTGGACGTCGAAGGTCAGCAGCGACATGCCGGGCGTGTTCCCATGGTGGGACGAGCTCACCTACTGAAGGAGAGAGAGGACGCCCAGCTGATCCGCCCGTTGGGCCTGGCCGTACAGGTACCCCTGGGCCTGGTCGCACCCGAGCTCGAGGAGCAGCTCCGCTTGGCTCTGGGTCTCGACCCCTTCGGCGATGGTCGTCAGGCGGAGGGCGTGGCCCAGACCGATGACGGCTCGGACCACCTCGGTGTCGTCGTTGTCGCGACCGAGGCCGGAGACGAAGGTGCGGTCGATCTTGATGATGTCGATGGGGAAGCGGCGGAGGTAGGCGAGGCTGGACCAGCCCGTCCCGAAATCGTCGATGGCAAGGGTGATGCCCAGCCCCTTGAGGTCGTCGATGCCGCGACGGGTGCTCGCCCCGGCGTCGATGAGGACCGACTCGGTGAGCTCCAGGCACAGGCGGTCAGGTTCCAGGTGGTGGTCGTCGAGGGCGGAACGGACCTGGTCGACCAGGCGGGGGGAGGCCAGTTGGCGGGCCGAGAGGTTGACCGACATGTACGTGCCCTGCGACCAGGTCCGGGACCAGACGCCCTGTTGGGCGCACGCCTTCTCCAGCACCCGAGCGCCGAGGGGAACGATGAGCCCCGAGTCCTCGGCCACGGCCACGAACTCCACCGGGTCGATGAGCGCCCCGGCGCTGGTGCGGATGCGGGCCAACGCTTCGACGCCCGTGGGCTGGGCGGTGATGAGGTCGACGATGGGCTGGAAGAGCACGACGACCCGGTCATGCTCGAGGGCGCCTCGGATGTGCTCCTCGATGTCGAGTCGCCGCCGGGCGGTGCTGCGCATGGCCGCGTTGTAGACCTCCCACCGGTTACGACCGTGCTTCTTGGCCTGGTACATGGCGGTGTCGGCCTCTTGGAGCATGGCGTCGGGCCGGTGCCGGTCCGACAGGGCGATCCCGATCGAGCAGCCGACGGTCACGGTCCGCTGGGCCAGATGCACCGGCTCGGCGATGATGGTGCGGATCCGCTCGGCCATGTCGAGGGCGGCGCCGGCGGCGGAGATCCCTTCGGCCAGGATCACGAACTCATCACCGCCGAAGCGAGCGACGCTGTCACCGGGACGGATCACCTTGCGGAGCCGGGTGGCCACCGTGACCAGAACCTGATCGCCGACGCCATGGCCGAGCGTGTCGTTGATCTGCTTGAAGTGGTCCAGGTCCACGAACAGCAACGCGCACGTCTGCCCTGACATCCCCGCCCGGACCAACGCCTGATCGAGCCGGTCAAGGAGCAGGGCCCGGTTGGGGAGATCGGTCAGGTTGTCGTGCATGGCCTGGTGGGCCAGGCGGGCAGCCGCCTCCGCCCGCTCGGTGACGTCCCTGATGTTGCAGATGATGCCCTCGACGTTGGGGTCGCCCAGCCGGTTGCTGGCCGTGACCTCCAGGGTCCGCCACGTCGCATCGACATGGACGGCCCTGGTCTCGAAGGTGGTCACCGCGCCCGGTTGGGACCACAGCGCCGTCAAGGCGGCGGTGACATGGTCGATGTCGGCGGGGTGGATCCGGGCCGTGATGTTCTCGCCCATCACCTCCGCCGGGTCCTTCCCGAACACCTCCTGGTAGGCGGGGCTGGCATAGGTGAACCGCAGGCTCTCGTCCACGATGGCGATGACATCGGAGCCGTGCTCCACCAGGGCCGCGAACCGGGCTTGGAGAGCCTCGATGCGGGCTCGATGAAGGTGCTCCTCGGTGATGTCCTGGATCTGGCTGACCGTGGAGATGGTCCGGCCGGACTGGTCACGGACGGCGGAGGCGTGCTTCAGTCCCCAGATCAGCTGCCCGTCGGCGCGGAAGTAGCGCTTCTCGATGGTGAACGCGGGGATGTCGCCGGCGACGAGCTGGTCGAACAGCTCTTCGTCAGCTTCGAGATCGTCGGGGTGGGTGATGTCACGCACGGTCCGTTTGATCAGCTCCTCCGGCGGATAGCCGAGCATGGTGCAAAGGGCCGTGTTGACCTCCAGCCAGGTGCCGTCGAGGTCGACGACGGCCTGGCCGATGGGGGCGTTGTCGAGGGATTGGCGCAACCGCTCCTGGACGCGGCGCAACTCCGCCTCCCGGGCCAGTCGTTCCCTGACGTCCCGCACGATCGACAGGATGGCGCGCCGACCCCTGAACAGGATCGAGGAGGAGCTGATCTCGACGTGCACCAGCCGGCCGTCACGGCGGACAAGGGTCTCCGTCGACGCTCGCACCGTGCCTCCATCCCGGACCTTCACCCACCGGGCTTCGGCGGCCGGGTCGCCGCCGGGCGGGCGACGCCGCTCCAGGTCCACGCCGATCAGATCGTCGGGCCGGGCCTCACCCACCATGTCGGCCACGGCCCGGTTGGCATAGGCGATCCGGCCGTTCTCGTCGACCACGATCACCCCGTCAGGGGACAACTCGGCGATCTGGCGGGCCTGCAGCTCGGCTGCAGCCAGGGCCTGGCGGTCCCGCACCCGGGCGTCGATGTCGACATAGTGGATCAACAGGTGATCCGGTCGCCCGTCGGGACCGGCGATGACGACGGCATTGGTACTGACCCACACCTCGCGGCCGTCGGCGTGACGGAAACGCTTGTCCCGGCGGTGCTCGGTGATCTCACCGGACGCATAGGCCGCGAGGGTGGAGCGGGCCACGGCCCGGTGGTCGGGGGACGACAGCTCCACCACGTTGGAGCCTTCCAGCTGCTCCCGGGAGTAGCCCAGAAGGTCGCACATGGCCCGGTTGACCCGGCGGTAGCGCCCGTCGAGCTCGACGAGCGCGACCGAGATCGGCGAGGCTTCCGCCGCCACCCGGAAGCGTTCCTCGGCGGCGTCGGCCGCCTGGCGGGCGGAGCGCAGGGTGGTGATGTCCCGGGCCGAGAGCAACGCCCGATCTGGTCGGCGACCCGGTCCGGGAAGCGGCTGGGCGTCGACCAGGTACCACGACTTCGAGCCGACCGACTGGAACTCGACCGACCCGGCTCGCCCGGCCAGGGCACCTTGCAGCAACGGCATCAGCACGGCGTGGTTGACGGGATCGATGACCTGGTGCGCCTCGCAACCGATCAGCTCGTCAGGGCGGAGGCCATGGGCGGTCAACGCCATCCCGGCGGCGGCCTGGATTCGACGGTCGGCGTCGAAGACGAACACGGACATGCCGGGCTGGTTGTCGACCAGCGTTCGGTAGCGCTCCTCGGATGCAACCACCGCCTCGGTCGCCGCCCGCTGATCGGTGACATCGACGAGCACCGCCACGAAGCGCAACGGTTGGCCGTGATCGTCGCGTTCCAGACGGACATGGGTGTGCACCCAGCGGACGGTGCCATCCGGGCGCACCGCTCGCTCGTCGAGCTCATAGCTGTCCCGGGCCCCGGCCACCGCCCGGCGCGCCTCGGCCACGTTGGCGGCCCGATCGTCGGGATGGGTCGGTCCGAGGTAGCGGCTGCCGACCAGGTCGGCGGCGGGGCGGCCCACCAGGTGACAGAACGCCCGGTTGACCTCGATGTAGCGGCCGTCGGGGGCGACCACCGCCATCGGGACCGGGGCGGTCGCGAACACCGCCTCCAGCACGGCCAGCCGAGCCGCGTCACCGCCGGAGACGTCCTTCCCCCCCGCCCGAGTGTCCACACGCTCACAGTAGCGGTAATGCCACGGTCCGGGTTGGGTCGGGTGGCGGCGAGTCGCTCCAGAACGCTCCGGACCGACCGGGGGTCGTCGGCGCGGGCCGTGTGCTGGCCCGGCGTGGCGAGATGGCCATGGGTCCCGCTACGTTCCGGGCGTGCTCCAGATCTCCGAGGTCCACGTCGTGACCGACGAGGTGGTGACAGCCATTGCTCAGTTGCTCCCGCAGCTGTCGCGCTCGGCGCTCGCCCCCGGTGTCGACGCCCTGGAGGAGATGGTGCGCTCGCCCTCCACCCGGCTCCTCGTGGCCCGGGTCACCGACGACGGGCCGATTGTCGGGACGCTGACGCTGGCGTTGTTCCGGATCCCCTCCGGCGTTCGGGCCTGGATCGAGGACGTCATCGTGGACGACACCGTCCGGGGTCAAGGCGGAGGCGAGGCGCTCAGCCGCCACGCCCTCGACCTGGCTCGGGAGGCAGGGGCCCGGACCGTGGAACTGACCTCCCGGCCGTCCCGGGAGGCAGCCAACCGCTTGTATGAGCGGATCGGATTCCACCTTCGGGAGACCAACATCTACCGCTACGAGTTGGACGCGCCCAACGACTGAGGATGGGGGACGTGGGTCCCTGCGGCCTGACCCCCAGACCTGCCGGGAACCAACCCACGAGCTCACCCCCCACGAGAGGTCCGTGGCCACCCTGGTGGTCTCCGGCATGAGCAACTCGGAGGTGGCGGCGGAGCTGATCATCAGCGTCAAGACCGTCGAGTACCACCTGCACACCATCTTCACCAAGCTCGACGTCACCTCTCGCGGCCGCCTGGCCGCCAAGCTCGCTCACCAGCCAGCCGACCTACCGCCGGCATGACCGGGCCTGTACCCCGGCGACCATCGGCCGGCCCGAGTGCTACCGTCCCCGGCATCAGAACGGGTGATCAAAGGCGGTCGTGGCCATCCGCGGCCGGGGTGGAGGGGATGAGCCTGTCCAGGACGGCAACGTCCTCCCGATCTCGGCGACGGCGAGTGGGGTCCGGGATCGCCCGGCCGCGGCGATCGGGGGCTCTCATCGTCACTGTGGTGCTGCTTGGGGCCATGCCAGGCCTCGTATCCCCTGCGTGGGCGGCGGCGCCCGCCGCCGTGCCCGCGTTGACGACCTCGGCGGCCCCGCCGCCCACCGTCCCGGGAGCGCCCGCACCCGGAGCGACGCCGGTCCAGGCACCGACGCCCGTACCGGTCCTGCCGCCCCTTCCGGCCCAGACGCCCATCCCGGGCCTGCCGCCGGTTCCGGGCCTGCCGCCCGTCCCGACGGTCAGTCCGACGATCACCGGCGGCCAGGACCCGAGGGCTCTCCTGGCCCGGGCCATCACGCTGCTCGACGCCGCCAACCGGACGACGCCGATCCAACCTCAGCTCTCGACCTTGAGCAGAACCCTGACCGCCGACCTGACGAGCGCGGATCGAGCTCAGGCGGCTGCCGCCGCCGCCGATGCTCGTTCGGCGGCGGCAGAGGCCGCGGCCGCCGCGGCGCGGGCCGGCGCCACAT
>JALYVP010000018.1 GCA_030853185.1 Actinomycetota bacterium
CCGCGACGTCGCCGAGCTGGTCGGGGTCGGGTGGGTGGGCCCAGACCTCCTCGACCAGATACCGAAGGTGGCGGAACGGCCCGCTGCGGTCGTCTACGGGCCGCTCGGGGATACTCCGATCGAGCCCGATGTGATCCTCCTGCGAGTCAATGCCCGTCAGCTGATGGTGCTGTCCGATGCCCTGCCGGGTCTGACGATCCAGGGAAAGCCACAGTGTCATGTCGTGGCGTTGGCCAAGGAGCAGGGTGTTCCGGCGGCAAGCGTCGGCTGCGCCCTCAGTCGCCAGCGGACCGGCATGCGTCCCGAGGAGATGACCTGCGCCCTGCCGGCCGGTCGACTGGACTCGATCGTCGCAGACATCGAGAGGACCGCAGCGATCGACGCCACCGTCGGCCGGTATGCGGCCGAGGACGCCCGACGCTTCGCCTGAGACCGGGTCCCCGAAGGGTCAGGCGAAAGGTGCCAGGGGCGCCAGCTGGGCCTCGGTGGGCTCGCTGCAGCAAAACCAAGGCTCCGTGAGATGGGCCCGGTCTCCGGGCCGACCCGCCGAGGCCGTTCCCCGAGTGGGGCGGCCCGATGATGCCCTTGCGCAGGCACGCACCAGGGCGTCCACCTCGTCGAAGGTCCGTTCGGGCGGTTCACCGACCTTCGTCTCGACCAGCGCCGCGATCTGACGTTGGAGGTGGTCTACGGCGGCATCAGGATGGGCCCAGGTCCAGCCCAGCCGGGCCGGGTCGTAGCCCGTCAGGTGAGAGGCCATGTCCGGCTCACCGAGGAGCAGCGAACCGTCGGGGACCAGCAGGCGCACGCAGTACTGCACCGGATCGACGTTGGCGACGAGATCGTGGCCGATCACGAAGTCCATCAGGGCGACCAGGTCGCCAGGGGCGGTCCACGGGGTGAAGGGCAGCCACGACGGGCGGACCTCGATGCCCTGCGCCCGGAGAGCGATGACCGCGTCGGATGCGTCGGCGGCCGTGTGGCCCTTGTCCAGACGGGCGAGGACGGGGTCGCTGACCGATTCGAAGGCGGAGACCACGAAGGCGCATCCGGCTCCGGCCAGTTCGGGGAGGGCCTCGGGGTATCGGAGGATGTGCTCGACCTTGATGGTGGCGTCGAAGGTCAGGTCCGGGTGCCGCCGGTGGATGGCGGCGACGACTCGCCGGGAGTGGTGGGGGGCGTTGAGGAAGTCGGGGTCGGCGAAGCTGATGTGGCGAGCCCCGGCGGCCACCACCTGGTCGACATCGGCGAGGACCGACGCTTCATCAGCCGGTCGGACTCGGCCGTTGTAGACCACGGGAACGGGACAGTGGCGGCAGCGGTGGGAACAACCTCGGCTGGCAGCAACGGATCCGACGAGCCGCTCTTCGCCGGCGACGGCCAGGCGCGTGTAACGAGCGAGTGGCGGCAATCGGTCGCGTACCGGGACTCGAGCGGGTTGGCGGGCCAGCTGAACCGGGGCTCCGTTGTCCTTGCCGTGCGCCCATGCCACCAGGCCGGTCTCGTACTCGCCGGCGATGATTGCATCGGCCGGTGAGGTCACCGTGAGCTCCCGGCCCATCCCGGCGTAGAGGCCGAAGAAGCACATCGGCAGCTCCGGCCGGGGAACCCGGATGCTGGCCGCAACCCGCAGCGCCAGGCGCATCGCCGTGTGCATGGGTACGGACAACGCCACCCCTTCGGCCCAGTCGACGTCAGCCCGGTCCAGGGTGTCGACGGCCACATCGACACAACGGACCTGGTGGCCGGCATGAAGGAGCGCGGCCGATGCTGTCGCCACGGAGAGCGGTTGGTGTCCCAACTCATAGGTCGACACCACCAGGACCCTCACCCTCTGAGCCTACCGTCGGGGTCCGCTGGATCCGGTTCGGGGCCCAGGACGACCTCCAGACAGGTCTCGGCCCGGCGCAGGGCCAGCTCGACGTCAGCCGGTTCTGGGCCTCGAGCGAAGATGAACCCGAGATAGCGGTCCCCTTCGGGGAGGGGTCGAACGCGGCGACCGACCGGAATGCTGATCTCCAGGCCCACCACACCTTTGACGGCCAGAGCGTCGCTTTGGCCGCCGACCCGTTCGAGCACTCCGGCGGCGCGGATGGGGAGCATCATCACTCCCGATGCCTGCGGCTCGCGGCTCAGGCCGCCAAGCCCGACACCGACGGCGTGGCGGATGATGATCTCCTCGAGCCTGATCCCGGCCCCGAAGCGCAGCGACCGGGCACACAGTCCTCCAATCGAGCGTGCCGCCACCTCCAGCACCGCCATCTCGCCGGTCGGCCCGATGCGCACCTCGGCGTGGACCGGACCTTCTCGCAGCCCCAGCGCCGCCGCGGCGGTGGCGACCGTCGCCGCCACGGCCGCGATCATCGGCGCCGGCTGGCGTGATGGCGTGACATAGATCGACTCTTCGAAGAACGGGCCGTCGAGTGGGTCGGGCTTGTCGAAGACCGCCAGAACGCTGAGCGTTCCCGCCTCGAGGAGGGCTTCGACGGCGACCTCCACCCCAGGCACGAAGCGTTCGACGAGCAGCGTTTCGTCCTTGCCGACGATCGAGCGGATCCGGTCCTCAGCGGCGGCAGACTGGTCGGGGTCATCGGCGCGGATGACCCCCTGGCTGCCTGAGCGGGAGACCGGTTTCACGACGCAGGGATAGCCGATCGTGGCCGCCGCGACGGCGACGGAGGTGCCGGGGCCAACGACCCGGTGGTCGGGCTGGGGGACGCTCCAGGCAGCCAGGCGGCCCCTCAGCGCCGCCTTGTCCCTCGTCGCCGCCACCGAGTCCGGTGGGTTGTGGGTCATCCCCAGGCGTTCGGACGCGGCGGCCGCCACCTCCAACCCCTGATCATCGATCGCCATGACCGCATCGAGGGGCCGGCGCCGGTGGAGGGCCTCGATGGTGTCCACCGCCGCATCGACGTTGTCCAGGGGTACGACGACCGCTCGGTCGCCCATCGCCCCGGCCATGGCCTGGCGGCGTTCGGAGCCGACGACGACCTCGACCCCGAGCCGGCTGGCTGCAGTCAGGAAGTCCGCCGCCCGGTAGGTCCCGGTCGGCACGAGGAGGAGTATACGGCTCATGACCCTAGGATGGCTCCAAACGACCAGGATGAGACGAACGCACCATGACCGAAAACGATTCCTACGGCTCGCCTGTCTTGACCGTGACGGACGCCGCCCTGATGAAGATCCTGCAGCTGCGCAGTGATGAGACGGCCCCCGAATCCCTCGCCCTCTGGGTCGAGGTGAGCGGGACGAGCGGGAGCGCGTACACCTATGACATGTACTTCCAGGCGGCCACCGATGCCCGACCGGAGGATTGGAGCGGGGTGCAGGGCGATCTGTTGATCGTCGTGCCCGCCGACAGTGCCTTGAAGATGGTTGGTTCGGTGCTCGACCTCAACCGCGACCTCTTGGCTGGTGGGATGAGCATCCGCAACCCGAATCCACCGCCGGCGGCGACGCCCGCCAGTCCGGCGATGGCCGGCCCCCCTCCCGATTTGAGCGGTGACGTAGCCCAGCGCGTGATCCAGGTGCTCGACGGCCAGATCAATCCGTCCATCGCCGCTCACGGGGGCCGCGCCGACTTGGTGGCGGTGGAGGAAGGCGCCGCCTACCTGCGCCTGAGCGGCGGTTGCGCCGGTTGCGGGATGGCCGCCGTGACCCTAAGCCAGGGCATCGAGGTCGCCATCAAGGAGTCGGTCCCCGAGATCGCCAGGATCGTCGACGTGACCGATCATGCCGCCGGGACGAACCCGTATTACGAGCCGGCCAAGAAATAGCGGGCTAGTACCAGCCGAAGGCCATCTCGTGGGCCCACGCCGCCGCCGGGCTGCCGTAGCGTCCCTGAATGTAGCCGACCCCCCACAGGATCTGCGTGTAGGGGTCGGTGGCCCAGTCACTGCCGGCCGATGCCATCTTGGCCGCCGGCAGTGCCTGGGGAATCCCGAACGCGCCTGAGCTGGAGTTCGTCGAGGTGGGGTTCCATCCTGACTCCTGGTTCCACAGCAGCACCAGGAAGGCGTACTGGGTGGGGTCCCAGGTCGCGCCGCAGAGGGCCATGGCGAAGGCGTGATAGGCGTCGAGGCCGCCAGGGTCGGCGGTGGTGCCGTTTGACGGTCCGCCCGCCGAGGAGAAGAGGGCGAGGGGGTTGGTGGCTCCGAAGTAGTCCCAGCCGGGTCCGAGCGTGTCGAAGCGGACGACGCTGCCCGTGTCGGGGGCGTCGATGAACTGGTTGCCCCCGACGGAGATGCCCACGTGATGAATGCCCGCCTCGGTGGGCCCGAAGAACACCAGGTCACCGGGTTGGAGGGCGTTGGCGCTCACGGCGTCCTGCTTCGTCGCCTCGTACTGGGCGTAGGCGTTGTGAACGAACGACATGCCGATCTGGTGGAAGGCCATCATGGTCAACCCGGAGCAGTCGAAGGTGGCTGGCCCGGCACCGGCCCAGACGTAGGGCTTGCCCATCTGAGCCTCGGCGTAGGAGAGGACGGTTGTCGCCTTGGCGCTGGCCAGCGGCAGACGGAACGCGGTCTCGGCGTAGCCGGTGACCATGGAGGAAACGACCTTGGCGCCGACGTCGGACCACGAGTTCGGGGCCGGGGCGTTGGGCGCGCCTGTCGTGACTGCGGTCAGGGCGTTCGGGAGGGTCTCGACGCGCATGTTGGGATGGGCGGCGACGACGGCGAGATAGGCGGCTGCCTGGGCAGGAGCGGTGGTCGCAGCGGAGGCAGGCAGGGGCGGCACCACCCAGAGGACCTGCCGGCCGGGGGGGAGGAGGGCCATCAGTGTCGATGCTTCCGCCGGGGTGGCAGCGCCGAGGGCCATGATGACGAGGCTGGCCGGAGTGACCTGGGCGCTGGCGATCTGAGCGGCCTGGGCCTGGGCGGGCTGGCTCGAGTCAAGCATGAGGGTCTCGGCCGTGACCTGGCTGCCGGTCAGGGTGCCGGTCAGATCGGACGCTGTCTGGCCGGTCGCGCCGTCGGTGACGATGAGGATGTTGCTGGGCGGCGGAGCGGGCGACAGGGGGGGCACCGCAGGAGCGGTCGGGGCGCACGTCCGGGGCAGAGCGTGAACGTCGAGGCTCGTGTTCACCGACCAGGCTTGCAACGCGCCGGCGGCACATACCTGGCCTGCGGTGTCGGGGACCGTGATCGCGAAGGTGATGCCGGCCGACCCGGCTGACCCGATCCGCTGACCGGGCGTTGCGACCATTCCGGTGGGAGGGGCTCCTGTGACTCCGGTGTAGATGTAGGTGGCGCCGTCGGAGCCCGCCAGCGTGATCGTCGTGCGGTCAACCGTCTCCACCGCACCGCTCGTCACCGCGTCCACCTCGGTTCCGGCCGGAACGCCAAGGGCGACCGGGCGGGCCGCCGGCTGGGGGGCGGCGACGGTGGCGGGGTTGTTGAGCCAGGCCGGGTTGGCGGTGAGGAAGTTGGCGGGGATTGGCAGGCGGTAGCTGGTCTCCTGCGGCGGAGGGGTGGCCACGGCCGGGGCGCCCGTCCCGCTCTGCTGTGGCGGGTGGGTGTTCTGCGCCGGCCGGGGCGTGCTCCTGAGTACGGGCCTGGCCGGGGGCACCGCCGTGGGGGACATCGTTGGGGTGGTGGTGGGCGCACGGGGGGGCGCCGGGACCGTCGTCGTGGTGGTCGTTGAGCGCGGCGTGGTGGTGGTGGTGGAGGGCACCGTGGTGGCATCGGGAACCGTGGTGGTTGGGGTCGAGGGTGGCACCGTCGGCTTGGGCGCGGTTGTGGTCGGCGATGTCGGGGTCGTGGTCGGCGGCACCGTGGTGGTGGTAGTGGTGGAGGGCGGAACCGTCGTTGTGGATGCTGCCGTTGACGTTGATGACGCCGCTGTGGGCAGCATCGACGTCGTCGTGGTCGACCCGGTTGTCGTGGAGTCTGAGGCCGAGGTGTCTCCCGGCGTCGGCGCAGATGCGTTGGCCACGCCCGACGCGGTCAGTGCGGAGCCCGCCAGGGCTCCCACGGACAGCGGAACGACCAGCGCGGTCCTCAGCCGGCGACGGCGATGGGACACGGAGCATCTCCAGGGGGTGAGGCGGACCGGATCAGGTGTGGACCCCGCCGGGCAAACAGGACGGAAACCTAGACGCTCGACGGCCGGGCTTCCACCGGTTCTTGGTTCGTCCTTCGCCGGCTTGCCCGTTTCTACCAGAAGAATGTCCGGTTTGTCACAAGGTCAAGGGGAGGGAGATGGTTGAGCTCCAGCGACGGGACGACCGTTCGGATCAGGGTGAGGCTGACAAGAGTCATCCGCCATCCGCTCCACCCCCGTACAATGGGGGTGGAGGTAATGGTATGAGCGTGAGGCAGAAGCCGGTGGTCGCTATGATCGTGGCTGCGATCATGGTGCTCGGCGGCGGGGTGGCGTTCGCCGCCACTCAGACCTCCGGTCGATCGTCGCACCTGTCCAGCCAGATGCCTGCGGCCAAATGGAGCTCGGCCACGATCTCCGTGCCCCCGACGACGGCTGTGCCCCCGACGAGCACTGCGCCGCTGACAGGCACTGCGCCACCGACCACTGCGGCGCCGCCGACGACCACGGCGCCGACAACCTCGGCGCCGACAACCTCGGCGCCACCGACCACCGTCGCGCCTGCACCTCCGTCGGCGCAACCACCCATCACGTACACGGTCAAGCCCGGCGACACGCTGTCGACGATCGCGACGTGGTTCCAACTTCACGGCTACCAGGCGCTCTACCAGGCGAACATGGCGGTCATCGGTGCCAATCCGGACCTCATCTTCCCCGGTCAGACGATCACCATCGCCAACGGCACCATGACCATGGGTGGAGGCTGAGGACTCTCACCGTCTACCTCGCCTTGATGGTCATGGGTTGAGCGGGTGGCAACGTACGAATCCGTTCACAGCTTCGGCCAGGAGGGACCATGCCCATCCATCGTCTCAACCACATCGTGTTGTACGTGACCAACGCCCGGCGGACGGCGACGTTCTATCGGGACCTCCTCGGGTTCCGAACCGTCCACGAGGCCGGAGGTGGCAAGGCGTTCTTCATGCAGGCTCCGGGGTCCACCAACGATCATGATCTGGGACTGTTCGAGGTAGGACCCCAGGCCGGGCCCTCGACCGCGGGACGGAGCACCGTGGGCATGTACCACCTGGCATGGGAGGTCGACACGCTCGACGAGCTGCACCACATCGCCGGGCTCCTGGCCGGGCAGGGGGCGCTCGTCGGAGCATCGGACCATGGCACCACGAAGGCTCTGTATGCCAAGGATCCTGATGGGCTGGAGTTCGAGGTGTCGTGGCTGCTGCCGGCCTCGACGATCACCGACGCCGACAGGACGCTCGGTGTCCTCCCGCTCGACTTGGACAAGGAGCGGGCCCGCTTCGGCGGAGACACCCTCGGCGGGGTCGGCGTCTCTCGACCCGTGCCGGCTTGACCGCTTCCCGACCGCCCGGTGCTGCGTCAGGCGGGGCTCTTCAACAGCGGCGACTTGGAGGCGAAGTTCTTCTGAATCTTCGGCTCGCCGTCGATGATGAGGGCGGACAGCCGGCTGCCGATCTCCCGCAGCCGTTCGGCCCCGTCCTCGCCGAGCCGGGACCAGGGGGCCGAGGCCATGGCATCGGTGTGATCCTCGATGTCGCTGCGCATCGCTTCGCCTCTGGCCGTGAGCTGCTTGTCGTGACCGAGCAGTCCGCGCTCTGCGAGGCTGTTCTCGGCCGCCTCCCACGTCTCGACGCTCCAGCCCCGGCGGGTTCGGGCGAACTTCGGGGTGAAGCCCCGACCAGTGGCGGTATGGCTGATGAGGGCCTCGAGGCCACCCAGACCCGCTGACACCAGGGCGGCGACGTGGCCGTCACCTCGATGTTCACGCAAGAGGGTGGTGGCATGCCACAGAACCAGGTGGGAGGCCGAGGGCCATGGCAACGCCGCGTTGGCCGCGTACAGGGGACGACCGATCGGTTCGCAGGCCTCCGTGGCCTTCCGTGCCAGTCGGGCCGCCTCGGCCACCTCGGCGGAGCCGATGATCTCGGCGCCCCACAGGCGCCGCAGGACGCGGTCCGCTCCTTCAAAGCGGGCGGCGGCGATGTCCGTCGGCGGCACCAGGGACCATGCCCGCGGTATCGACTCGGCGATGAGCTCCGGATTGAAGTTGGCGAATGTGGCCGTGACCGCAGCCGGACCCACGGCTCCCAGGGCGGCGGCTCGGCCGGCGAAGTACGGCATGCGACCAGGCTCCAGACCGAGAGCGACGAGCACATCGCCTGTCTCGGGAGTCAGGTAGACCACCGCGTGCACCAGCTCGAGGGCGTGGTGGCACCTTCGACTCAGATGAGACTGATCCATCATGCCCACCGGTGTAGCAGTCCGTAGGCTCCTGGGCATGGATGAGCCCGCCGCCCCCATCGAGTTTGCGTGCCCTCGTTGTCATGCCGACGTCGTGGAAGCCTTCTACGGTCCGTGCCGCGCCTGCCGCCATGACCTCCGTGGAAGCCAGGCCGGCGAGGCCAGGGAGGTGGCGTCCGATCGCTTCGAGCCGACCGTGCACGTCACCCCCAACGCGGTAGCCCTCAAAGACGACTGACGAAGGGAGTCGGGGCAGGCCCGGCTCGACACACGGCAACGGCCTGACAGACAGCAAACGGCTCGCCCCCAGCAGGAGCGGACCGTCCGGACGGTGGGTGGATCGGTTCAGGTCACGATGACCGGTCGGCCGCCTCCTGGGTCTTCTCGTCGGCCTTGGCCTTGGCGGAATGGGCCTTGGCCTCCGTCTTGGCCTTGGTCGACTGGCGGTCCGCGGCCCCGCGCTGCTGATCAGCCTGACCATCATCTTGGAGGTCACGATCACCGGCGATGCCGCCAGCCGCCTCCTTGACCCTGCCCTTGGCCTCGGCGAACACGCCGGAACCCGAGCTGTTGCCCTGACTCTTGGCGATGGTGTCGGACTTGCGGTCCTTCGCCTCGGCCTCGGCGTCCTTGCGGAGGGACTTGAGGGTCTCCGTCGCCCGATCCTGCTGGGCTTCGCCGGCCTTTTGCAGGCTGTCATTGTTGATGATCACGCCGGTTGCCTCTTTGGCGAGGCCGACGAACTTGTCGCTCACGCCGCGGAGCTTGTCTAGGTCAACGGTTCCGATCTGCATGGTTCCATCATGCCCGCCGGACGCCGCCCACAAACCGCAGCAAGCATAATGCTTGCAGATAGCTACCATCGCCAGGAGAGAACCAGGCCCCTTCCGGAGCCCGGGACCGGCCGCGAGTAGATTCGAGCGCCGCATGTCCCCCTCGAAGGCAAGCTTCATGAGCGCTCGCTCCCGGGTGGCGGTGGTGCTTGGCGCGGGCGGCCCCGTCGGGCACGCCTTTCACGCCGGGGTGTTGGCTGCTCTGTGTGAGGAGGGCTGGGACGGCCGCAACGCCGACCTGCTCGTAGGCACCTCCGTCGGTGCGATCACTGCCGGGCTCCTGCGGGCCGGGCTCGCTCCCGGCGACCTTTTTGCCTACACCACCAACCGCGCCCTCTCCGACGAGGGTGCCGCCCTGCTGCACAAGGGGTGGCCCGACGCCGACTTCCATGTCGACCTGGCCCAGCGGCGGCGCCACGGTCCTGCGGCTGCGCCTCGGTTGCTCGCCGACCTGGCCCGTTCCCCTCGCCATGTCCGGGCCGGGCTGATCATGGCCGCTCTGGCCCCGACCGGCGAGGTCAGCACCGACATCATCACCGAGGGCTTCGGGCGCATCCTCGGTCCGGTCTGGCCGCAACCGTCGCTGCTGGTCTCGGCCGTCGATCTCGACGCCGGGACCCGGGTGGTCTTCGGTGCTCCCGGCGCTACTCGGCCCGACCCTGGACTGGCGGTTGCGGCCTCGTGCGCTGTGCCTTCGTACTTCGTGCCGGTACAGATAGCCGGGCGGCGTTACGTGGACGGCGGCCTGTTCTCCCCCGCCAACACCGATCTGGCCGGCGCCGACGGACACGGCTACGACATCGTTCTTGCATCGGTGCCGATGGGCATCGGGGGCTGGCCCAACCGGCGAGGACTCGACCTACCTGGGCGGCTGGGCAACCAGCGTTCCGCCCGCAGGGGCCTGCGATCCTTCCGGCGGGCGGGCGCCGTCACCGCCACCTTCGCTCCCGGCGCCGCCGAGCTCGAAGTGATGCGCTACGACGCCTTCGACTTCGGCCATCTGCCCGAGATCGCCTACCGGGCGGCGGCGGCCACCCGGCTCCGGTTGCGCCGGGACCCTGAGCTCGGTGCGCTCACCGAGATCCTCCGGGCTCATGCCGCGGCTCCGTCGACCGGGGGTACCGGGGCCGGCGCCGGTGGACCCACGTAGCGGGCCGCCGGCCGGATGATCCGGCGATCGCCGGTCTGTTCGGCGATGTTGGCCGCCCACCCGACCACCCGGCTGACGGCGAACGAGGGGGAGAACAGCTCGGGGGCCAGCCCACACCGGCTCATGACCACGCCGGCGTAGTACTCGACATTGGCCGAGAGCTGCCGGTCGGGCTTGAGCTCGGCCAACGTCGCCACGATCAGGTCCTCGACTTCGACGGCAAAGTCGACCAGGTCGCCACCGAGGCCCCGTGCTACGTCCCGCAACATGACCGACCGGGGGTCGCTCCGCGTGTAGACCGCGTGGCCGAAGCCCATGATCCGCTCGCCCCGGTCGATGGCGTGACGGATCCAATCTGGTGCTGCGCCCGGGGTGCCGATGGCCTCCAGGGTCTCGAGGGCCCGCCCCGGAGCGCTTCCGTGCAGGGGTCCGGACAGGGAACCGATGGCACCGGTCACCGCTGCTGCCGCGTCGGCGCCGCTGGACGCGATGACCCGCGCCGCGAACGTTGAGTTGTTGAATCCATGGTCCATGGTCAGGATGAGGTACTGCTCCATGGCTCGAGCCGGCCCCGGGTCCGGGTGCCGGCCCGAAAGCATCCACAGGTAGTTGGCGGCGTGGTCGAGATCGGGGTCCGCCGGCACCGGCTCGAGTCCGTGACGAAGCCGGTGCATGGCCGCCGCCAGGGTGGGAACGAGGGCGGCGACGCGCAACAGGTCAGCTCGGCGGCTGCGGGCGTCGAGGTCCCACAACGGTCGCAGGTTGAGCGCACTGCCGGTGAGTGACACGGCGGTGCGCAGACCGTCCAACGGGGTGCCGCCGATCCTCGTGACCTCCGCCAGCAGGTCGACGACCTCCGGTGGCAGGCTACGGAGCGAACGGACCTCTCGCACGAAGCGCTCGCGAGCGCGTCGGCCGGGAGGGAGGCTGCCGTCCATCAGGAGCGCCCACACGTCCTCGAAGCTGCGACCGGCGGCCAGATCCGTGGCTGAGTACTGGCGGTAGTGGTAGAAGCCGGCGGCGCCCTGGACGTCGCTGAGCTCCGTGTCGGTCACGGCGACGCCCCGCAGGCCGGAAGGCACGACGATCGCTTCAGCCGCTCCAGGGACGCCCGAGGAAGTAGTGCTCATAGGCGTATCTTGATCCCGGTCGTCAATGGACGTCAATGTTGATCAATGATCAACATGTGGAGGTGGGGATGGCGCGAGCAGAAGGCCGCCTGAGCTCCCACGAGGCGGCTGCCAGCCTCGGGGTCAAACCGGCAACGCTGTATGCCTATGTCAGCCGCGGGTTGCTCGATCGGGACAAGACGCCCGCCGGGAGCACCTTCGACGCCACCGAGGTGGCCCGCTTGGCTGCGTCTCGCCGGCAGAGAGGGTCCGATGGCCGGGCCTCGGCGGGTCTGGCCTTCGCCACGGCACTGACCCTCATCGAGGACGGCCGCCTCAGCTATCGGGGTCTTGACGCCGTCGAGCTGTCCCGCAGCCGCCACTTCGAGGAGGTGGCGTGGTGGCTGTGGACCGGCTCGTGGGCGGCGGGGGAGCGGTGGGAGACCAACGACCGGCGGGCGGTGGCAGCCCGCATCGCCACCGCCGGCGTCGGACCGGCCGTGGCGCCGATCGACCGGGTCAAGATGGCCGTTGTCGCCGCCGGGTCGGCCGACGTCCTGCGCTGGGACCTGAGCCGGGCGGCGGTCATCGCCACCGCCCGGGATCTGCTCACCATCGCGGTGGACACGCTCCCCGCGGTCGGGCGGCGTCGGCGGGGGGAGGGCATCGCCGAGAAGCTGTGGCTGCGGCTGTCGCCCCTGCCCCCGACGCCGGCCCGGGTATCGCTCGTCGACGCCGCTCTGGTCCTCGTGGCTGACCACGAGCTGGCCCCTTCGACGCTCTGCGCCCGGGTGGCGGCCGCCTTTGGGGCTGACCCCTACTCGGTGGTCAGCACCGGTCTGGGTCCGGCCAGCGGGCAGCTGCACAGCGCCGTCGCCAACGAGGTCCACCGGCTCTTCGACGACGCCCTGGACCGCGGCCCGATGGCTGCCATCGGCGAGCGGCTGGCCCGGGGCGAACCGCTTCGCGGCCTCGGGATGCGCCTGTACCCCGACGGTGACCCTCGAGGTGGCGAGCTGCTGCGACGCCTGGACGGCGTGGCCATGGATCCGCGGCGGCGGGCGGTGGTCGACGCCGTCATGGCCCTGGCCGCCGCTCGGGGGCTGGATAGACCCAACGTGGACTTCGGGTTGGGGGCGCTGGCCTTCGGGGCCGAGATGGTCCCCGGAGCCGGCCAGGCCATCATGGTCATCGGCCGCATGGCCGGATGGCTGGCCCACGCCTTGGAGGAGTACGAGTCCCACACGGTGTTCAGGGCCCGGGCGACCTACGTGGGGCCGCGACCCGGAACTGTCCCCGCCGCTCCGGCTCGGTGACTGGCGTGGGCGTTCAGGGCCCTGTCGGCGCGTCCGCCTTGGTGGACACGGCGTCACCCTCGAGGAGGGAATCGCTGACCAGGTCGTCGCCCGGCTTCGGCCGGCCCTTGATCACCACGATGGCGGCGGCGGCGGCGAAGACGACGATGCTCGTGTAGTCGTTCAGCCGGAACGGCCCGTACTTGTGGGCTGGGTCGATGCGCAGGTACTCGATCCAGAACCGGCCGACCGTGTAGGCCATGGCGTACACGGCGAAGAGGTAGCCGCGGCGGAGTCTGACGTGCCGGGCGACGAGGAGGACCACGACGAAGGAGAAGCCGTCCCAGATCATCTCGTAGAGGAACGTCGGCTGGAACGCGGTGGCGCTCAGGTAGGCGGCGGGTCGGTGGGCCGCGTCGATCCTGACCGCCCACGGCAACCCCGACGGCTTCCCGAACAACTCCTGGTTGAAGTAGTTGCCGAGCCGGCCGACGCCCTGGGCCAACGGAAAGGCCAGGGCCACACAGTCGAGGAGGGGAGCGGTCCGCAGCCGATGGCGGTGAGCCCCCATGAGCCCGGTGGCCACCCCGCCGACCACGGCGCCCCAGATGCCGAGACCACCCTGCCACACGGCGAACACCCGCCAGAAGTGACCACCGGTGTCATCCTGATAGCTGGTCAGGACGCTGTAGAGCCGGGCCCCGATGAGCCCGCCGGGTACCCCCCACACGGCCAGGGTGATCATGGTCCCGGACTTGCCCCCGATCGTCTCCCACCGGCGCTGAGCCACCACCACCGCCACCGCTATGCCCGCGGCGATGCACAGGCCGTAGATGTGGAGCTTCAAGGGGCCGACGCTGATCCCGTTGGCGGGGGGGCTGGGGAACGAGGCCACCACGGTGGCCAGAGCATGCACGGAGACAGGCTAGAGGCTGGCCCTGCTTGAGGGTCGCCACCGTGGGGGTACGGTCCCTGCCATGCCCATCTGGCCCGGCCGGCCCTACCCGCTCGGCGCTCATGCCGACGGCGAGGGGACCAACTTCTCGTTGTTCACCTCCGCGGCCGAGGCCGTTGAGGTGTGCCTGTTCGATGACGACGGCACCGAGGTCCGCTACGAGCTTCCCGAGGCGTCCGCCTACCGTTGGCACGGCTATGTGCCTGGGGTCGGTCCCGGCCAGCGGTACGGCTTCCGGGTCCACGGCCGCTGGGACCCGGCACGGGGGGAGGTCTGCAACCCGGCGAAGCTCCTCCTCGATCCCTACGCCAAGGCCATCAGCGGCGGCATCGAATGGGCCGAGGCGTGCTACGGCTACCGATTCGGTGCCCCCCATGAGCGCAACGACGACGACAGCGCCCCGTTCATGCCCCGCAGCGTGATCATCGACGAGGCCTTCGACTGGGGTGACGACCGCCCGCCGCGCACCGAACTACACGAGTCGACGATCTACGAGGCCCATGTCAAGGGCTTCACCGCCCTGCATCCGACCATGAAACCCGACCTGCAGGGCACCTATGCCGGCCTCACCACTCCGGAGGCCATCGAGCACCTGGCCCTGCTCGGGGTCACCGCCATCGAGTTGCTGCCCGTGCACCACTTCGTCCACGACCAGCACCTGATCGAGCGTGGGCTGCGCAACTACTGGGGCTACAACTCGATCGGCTTCTTCGCCCCGCACGGCCAGTACGCGGCGTCGGGAGACGAGGGCGGGCAGGTCACCGAGTTCAAGACCATGGTCAAGGCCCTGCATGCTGCGGGCATCGAGGTGATCCTCGACGTCGTCTACAACCACACCGCCGAGGGCAACCATCTCGGCCCCACCCTGTCCTTCAAAGGCATCGACAACGCTGCCTACTACCGCCTGGTGGAGGGAGACCCGTCCTACTACATGGACTACACCGGGACCGGCAACAGCTTGAACATGCGCCACCCCAACGTGCTGCAGCTGTTGATGGACAGCTTGCGCTACTGGGTCACCGAGATGCACGTGGACGGCTTCCGCTTCGACCTGGCGTCGACCCTGGCCCGCGAGTTGCACGACGTCGACCGCCTGTCCGCGTTCTTCGACGTCATCCAACAGGATCCCATCGTCAGCCAGGTCAAGCTCATCGCCGAGCCGTGGGATGTGGGCGACGGCGGCTACCAGGTGGGCAACTTTCCGCCGTTGTGGTCGGAGTGGAACGGGATGTACCGCGACACCGTCCGGGACTACTGGCGATCCGAGCCGGGGACGGTCGGCGAGTTCGCCGCCCGTCTCACCGGCAGTTCCGACCTCTACGAGGACGACGGCCGGTCGCCGGGCGCCAGCGTCAACTTCATCACCGCCCACGATGGGTTCACCCTGGCCGATCTGGTGTCCTACAACGACAAGCACAACGAGGCCAACGGCGAGGAGGGCCGGGACGGGGCGGACGACAACCGGTCCTGGAACTGCGGGGTCGAAGGACCGACCGATGATCCCGCCATCAACGACCTCCGAGCCCGCCAGCACCGCAACTTCCTCGCCACCCTGTTCCTGTCCCAGGGCGTTCCCCTGCTCGTGTCCGGCGACGAGATGGGTCGCAGCCAGGGCGGCAACAACAACGCCTACTGCCAGGACAACGAGATCTCCTGGCTGGACTGGAGCCAGCGCGACGACAACCTCGAGCTGCTCGGCTTCACCCGCCAGCTGCTGGACCTGCGGGTGTCCCATCCCGGCCTGCGCCGCCGGGGCTGGTTCCAGGGGCGGCCGATCCGCGGCCGGGGCCGGGCCGACATCGTGTGGCTGGACCCCTCCGGCCAGGAGATGTCCGACGAGCAGTGGGAGCAGAGCTTCGCCCGATCCCTGGCCGTGTTCTTCAACGGGGAGACCATCGCCTACCTCGATCGTCGCGGTCGGCGGATCGTCGATGACTCCCTGCTGTTGTGCTTCAATGCCCACTGGGAGACGATCGGGTTCACCACGCCCGACACGACCTTCGCTCGGAGCTGGCAGGTGGCACTCGACACCGCCCTCGCACACATCCCCGACGAGGGCCGGCGCTTCGATGCCGGCCAGACCGTCGATGTTACCGACCGCAGCGTGGTGGTCCTGCGCGGTGAGTCCTGATCCCGGGCGGGCCACAGGCCCGTCTCCGCCCCGCCGGGCCACGGGGCCGTCTCCGCCCCGCCGAGCCACATACCGCCTCCAGATGCGGGCCGACTTCGGGTTCGGCCACGCCGAGGCCTTGGTCGACTATCTCGCCGGGCTCGGGGTCAGCCACCTGTACCTGTCACCGATCCTGCAGGCCGCTCCCGGCAGCACGCACGGCTATGACGTCGTCGACCCCACCCGGGTCAACGCCGAGCTGGGCGGGAGCGAGGGCTACGCCCGCCTCTGTGCGACGGCTTCGGCCGCCGGCCTCCGCCAGCTGGTCGACGTGGTGCCCAACCACATGGCCATCACCGGGCGCGACAACCACTGGTGGTGGGACGTGCTCGAGAACGGGCCGGCCAGCGTCTACGCCTCCCACTTCGACGTCGACTGGGATCCGCCGGAGTCGAAGCTGCGCAACGTCGTCCTCCTGCCCATCCTGGGCGACCACTACGGCCGGGAGCTCGAAGCCGGAAACCTGCGCCTCGAACGGGAAGGCGGGAGCTTCGTGCTTCGCTACTACGACCACGCCGCCCCCATCGCCCCCCGGACCTTGGACGCCATCCTCGAGGGGGCGGTGGCCCGTCTGGGTTCGGTGACCGCGACCGAGGGCGATCCGGCGCCGGTGGCCGCCGAGCTGGCCAGCATCGCCACCGCCTTCGGTCGCCTACCCCTCTCCACCGACACCGATGCCAAGTCGGTCGCCGAGCGGCACCGGGACAAGGAGATCCTTCGGACCCGCCTGGGCCGGCTGTGCGAGACCCGTCCCGAGGTGGCGGCCGCCACCGACGCCGCGGTGACCGACCTGGCGGGTGACGTGGATGCCCTCGACGCCCTCCTCGACCGGCAGAACTTCCGGCTGGCATGGTGGCGGACGGCCGGCGAGGAGCTCGACTACCGGCGGTTCTTCGACATCAACGACCTGGCCGGGATCCGGGTCGAGGACCCGACGGTGTTCGCCGACAGCCATCAACTGATCCTGGACTGGCTGGAGCAGGCCCTGGTCGACGGGATCCGCATCGACCACGTGGACGGCTTGCGCGACCCGGACACCTACCTGGCCCGCCTGCAAGCGGCCGCACCTGGGACGTGGGTGGTGGTCGAGAAGATCCTGGAGGGCGCAGAGATCCTCCCGTCGGCGTGGCCGGTGGCCGGGACGACCGGCTACGACTGGCTGAACCTGATCGCCGGTGTGCTCAACGATGCAGACGGTTCGGCGCGCATCGTCGAGATCTACCAGGGGTTCTCGGGGATCACCGAGCGCTACGAGGAGATCGTGCAGCGGGCCAAGGTGCAGGTCCTCGACGGGCCACTCGCCACCGACCTGAACCGGCTGGTGGCTCGCCTCACGGTGATCTGCGAACGGCATCGCCGGTACCGGGACTACACCCGCCGGGACCTGCGTGACGCATTGGCGGAGATCATCGCCGGCTTCTCGGTGTACCGCACCTACGTGCGGGCCGGGACACCAACCGGTCAGAGCGATGTGTCCACAGTGGAGTCGGCGGTGCTGGGGGCGGGAATCCGGGACCCCGACCTCGACGAGGAGCTCCTCGGCTTCCTGCGCGATCTGCTCCTTGGGCGGGTTGCGGGCCGCGACGAGCTCGAGCTGGCCCTGCGGGTCCAGCAGCTCACCGGCCCGGTGATGGCCAAGGCGGTGGAGGACACCGCCTTCTACCGCTACGTTCCAGTGACCTGGCTCAACGAGGTCGGGGGGGACCCGGGCCGCCTGGGGACGTCGGTCGACGCCTTTCACCGAGCCAACGCCGCCGCCCAGGACCGCTGGCCCCAGGCCCTGCTGGCCACCTCCACCCATGACACCAAGCGCAGCGAAGACCTCCGGGCCCGCCTCTCCGTCCTGGCCGAGATGCCGCGCGAGTGGGAGGCGGCGGTGGCCCGGTGGAGGAGCCATCACCGCCGCCGGGGATCCGTGGCCCCCCCGGACGGCAACACCGAGTGGCTGGCCTACCAGTCGTTCGTGGGCGCGTGGCCCCTGGTCGCGGACCGGGCGGTGGCGTACCTGGCCAAGGCCACGAGGGAGGCCAAGGTGCACACGTCGTGGACCGACCCGGATTCGTTCTACGACAGCCAGCTCGAACAGTGGACCCGTGATGCCCTCGGCGACGACGAGTTCATCTCCGACCTGGAGGCGTTCGTGGCCACCATCCGCCGCCCGGGCTGGGCGGTGGCTCTGGCCCAGAAGCTGGCCACCCTCACCGCTCCCGGGATCCCCGACATCTACCAGGGCAGTGAGTGCTGGGACTTCTCCCTGGTCGACCCCGACAACCGCCGGCCTGTTGACTACGAACGCCGTCGCGACCTGCTGGCCCGAAGCAACCAGGTCACCGCCGTGCAGGCGTGGGCGGAGGAGGGGGGTGCGGGCCTGACCAAGCTCGCCGTCGTCCGGGCCGCTCTGGCCGTTCGCGCCGAGCAGCCCGAGTGGTTCGGGCCAGGCGTCGATGGTCGTTACGAACCGCTCGAGGCGACGGGGCCGGCCGCCGGGCACGCCGTCGTCTGGTGTCGCGGCGGGGGCGCCATCACCGTTCTGACCAGGACGGGCACGGTCCTCGAGCGCGCTGGGGGCTGGGGCGAGACCGCGCTCAGCCTGCCGCCGGGTCGATTCGAGGACCGTCTGGGTGGCGGGGTGTGGGAGGGGAACGTCGTCCTCGGCCACGTCCTCGCCGGCCTCCCGGTGGCCCTCCTCGTTGCCGCAGAACGGCCTTGATCACCCGATCCGCCTCCGAAGCGGTGCGGGCCCGCCAGCTGCGGGCCGCCAAGCGCCAGGCGGGCGGGCTGCTGATCGCCGTCACCGTGATCTTCGTGCTCTCCACCGTCGTCGCCGGGCATCAACGGTGGCTGGTGTGGGTCCAGGCCACGGCGGTGGCCGCCATGGTCGGCGGGCTGGCGGACTGGTTCGCGGTGACTGCCCTGTTCCGCCACCCGCTCGGCCTGCCCATCCCCCACACCGCCATTGTCGTCGAGCGCAAGGATCGCTTCGGTGAGACTCTCGGCTCGTTCGTCCAGGAGAGCTTCCTCAGTGCCGACGCCGTCACCGAACGCCTCCGCAGCGCCCACGCCCTGGATCGCCTGACGTCATGGCTGGCCGAACCGGCCCACGCCGACATGGTCGCCGGGCGACTCCTCGAGGTGGCCGCCACCGGCGCCGACCTGGTGGCCAACGACGACGTCCATGATCTGTTCGACAACCTGGTGCGGGGCCGCCTGGAGCGGGTGGCCCTGGCCCCGGCGGCAGGGCGGGCCTTGCAACAGCTGACCCGCGACGGGAGGCACCAGCCCCTGGTCGATACCGCCCTCGCCAGTCTCAGCCGCTACCTGGAGATGCATGGGACCGAGTTGCACCGCAGGCTGGGAAGGCGTTCCCCATGGTGGCTGCCAGGGCCGGTCGAGACCCGAGTGGTCAACCGTTTCATCGAACGCAGCCAGGCCGTCCTGGCCGACATGGCCGCTGATCGTTCGCACCCCCTGCGCATCCAGATCGACGAGGGCCTGGTCACGTTGGCCGAGGACCTTATGACGTCACCCGACCTGCGCCGCCGAGCCCAGGAGCTCACCGCCGAGCTGCTGGCCCAGCCTCAGGTGCGGGCCACCGCCCTGACGGTCTGGGAGGACATCAAGAAGGGGCTCCGGATCCAGGTCGACGACCCGGCGTCGCCGTTGCGGGCCCGGCTGGCCGAGGTGGTGACCCGGGGAGCGGGACGTTTCCGCCACGACCCCGAGCTCGTCGCCGCCACCGAGCGAGCAGTGGAGAGTGCTCTGGCCACCACCCTGTCGCGATTCGAGACCGAGCTGGCGTCTCTCGTGAGCGGGACCATCGCCCGCTGGGACGCCGCCGAGACATCCCGGCGCCTCGAGCTCCTCCTCGGTCCCGACCTGCAATACATCCGCATCAACGGGACCGTCGTCGGAGGCCTGGCCGGCCTCGTCCTCCACGCCTTCACCCGTCTCCTTGGCTGACGGTCACACCCACCGGGGCGGACACCGCCGGGCCTGGCTCCATCCGAGGCTGGGTCAGGGCGACCACCGTGGCTGCCACCAGCACGACGGCGGAGATGTCGAGACCCGCTCGCACCCCGTTGGGTCCGTCGGAGAGCACCCCGAGGACGGGTCTCCTGGGCGAAGGTGGCGACCACGGCCTGCCGCTCCCAGAGTCGCCCAGGAGGCGGTGACAGCGCCCGAGGTCAAGCCTCCGACCCTCAAGTACGGGAGGACGGAGGTGACATAGCCGATGTAGCCGGCGTCGAACAGGCCGTAGGTGACGAGCGTCGGCGCCAGGCGCCGGAGTGGCCAACCGAGCACGCCCTGACCGGGAGCGACCGTGGGTTCGCGAGCGTTGCGGGCACGGCGCCGGCGAGGGCGACGACAGCGGCGATGCCGAGAATCGCCCACCCCCACCGCCATGAGCCCACGGTGCCGTCGTCCACGACCGGGGGGATGATCGCGGCCGAGACAACGATGCCAAGGCCCCCGCCGGAGAACTAGGTCCCGAGCAGGACGGCCGAGCGCCTGCGGACCCGGTCGGCGGCCAGGCGGGTGACGAGTCCGGCACCCGTGACGAAGACCACCGCCCCGGTGATTCCGGCCGCCAGGCGCAGGGCCAGCAGGATCTCGAAGTTGGCTCTGACCCCGAAGCCAGCAGGGCCACGGCGGTCAGGCCGATGCCGGCCAGGAAGGGCGGCGGCTTCCGGCTCGGGCGGCCAGAGGGCCGGCGGCGATCGCACCGGCCAGGTACCCGACGGCGCCGGCGGTGTTCATCGTGCCGGCCAGGGTGACGGTCCAGTGCAGGTCCGCGCGCATGGGCGGCAGGAGCAGGGAATAGGCGAAGCGGGCCAGGCCGAGAGCCACGGCGGGGCCGAGGGCCAGGCCGAGGGCGGTCGCCAACCGGTGCGCGACGCCCGGCTCCGATCCGGCCGGGCTCCGAGCCTGGGGTGGCTCAGCCGCCACGACGGGTTTCCTGCCCTTTGCCGGCGGGACGCGAAGCTGCGGCCGTGAGCAACGTGCGGGCCGCTCGTCGAGTTGGTCGGCGGCGAGGAGGTCACCTTCGATCAGCATCGCGGCGTTGACTCCTTCGATCAACAGGTGAGCTGAGATGCCAGCCGGGCGGGATCGACGGCCCCGGCCTCCGCCGCCAGTTCCGCCAGTTGGTTGCGGAACCACCGCTTGTGTTGCCGGATCACGTCCTGGGCGGCGCCGTCGTCGGGCTTGACCAACTCCACCGACGCGTTCGCAAACGGACAGCCGCGTCCCCATTCGCCGCGCTGCTGGCCCTCGATCCAGTCGAACAGCGACAGCAGGCGCTCGGCCGGAGACAGCATCGAGTGGACCTGAAGATGCGCGTCCAGCGAGGCCCGCCGGTGCTGATGCTGGCGCTCGAGCACAGCGGTCACCAAGCCCCCCTTGGTCGAGAAGTGGGCGTACAGCGTCGGCTTCGACACCCCCGACTCGGCGACGATCATGTCCACCCCGCTGGCCGTTGATGCCCCGGTCATAGAACAGCCCCGCGGTGGCGACGCCCCGCCCCACCCCGGGCCGCCCGTGCTAGGTTCGGTGGCTCCCAACCGCCTCGGTGACAGAGACGTCCGGCGGCCCGGGCGTATAGCTCAGTTGGTTAGAGCGCATGCATGACACGCATGAGGTCGGGGGTTCAATTCCCTCTACGCCCACCAGTGTTACCAGGGACTATGCCTCTTCAGGGCGATGGCGGAGAGTCCTGGGAGAACCCAGATGGAGCAACAGGGCCTCGCACTGGTACGAACTTCCACGGACGCATGCGAACGGCCCTGGTCGGTCAAAACAGGTCGACCATCGGGCGTACCCGGTGCCGATCGTGCTGGTCGAGCATCCGGGTCGACGAGTGGCCCAGCACGTCGCGATCACCTCCAAGCGGACACCGGCTGCCGAGAGAAGCGGCGCCGTCGAGTGCCGGAGCTCGTTGGGTGTCCAGCGGCCCAGACCCGCCTCATCGGTGAGCCGTGCGAAGCTACGCCGAAGGTTGGCCGGATCCAATGGGGTGCCGATCTCCGAGGCGAACACAGCCCGGTGTCGGTCCAGGTGTCGCCGGCCCGCTGGCGGTCCTCGAGCTGACGATCTCAGTGGGCGCACAGGGCGGCAGTGACTGGCGCGGGCATGGTCAAGGTCCGGCGGCTCCTGGGCGTCTTCGTCTCCCCGAGGCGCAGCCCCCTCCGCTCCGTCTTCAGCGACCCAACACGTCGAGCTGACCCCTCTCGAGGTCGACGTCGATCCAGCGCAGCCCGGTCAGCTCCCCAGGACGGAGACCGAGCATCAGGCCGGTCACGAAGAGGGCTTCGAGGCGGTGACCCTCAGCGGCCGAGAGGAGCATCTTGGCCTGGGCTTGCGTGAGAGCCCTTCGCTCGACCGGGCGGATGGTCGCTGGCATCTCCGCGATCCTGGCCACGTTGCGGGCCAGCTTGCCTCTTCGTTCAGCGACGGTGAGAGCCTGGGCAAAGTACGTTCGAACCCGGTCGACGGCTCGGGCGTTATCGACCTTGTTGGGGCTCCTCTGGCCGGTTGCGGCCTTCGCTTCGAGGGATGCCAGCCACCCGGTCAGGAACGGGCCCGGACGATCACCGCTGGCCATCGGCACGCCAGCCTTCAGTTGGCCCTGTAACTCGACGAGCTTCGCCTGGCACGCCTTCCTCGTCTTCGCCGACACCCGCTTGCGCTGGCCGTCGGGCAGGTCACGGTGTCCCAGCCGGCGCCGGTCACCTGGACCGCCTCGACCCCTCGGAGATCAACGGGGCCGGAAATGGTCATCGTCCTGGCCGAGTAGAAGGCTCAGCGGCCACCCGGGTCGGTTCTCGGGACCCGTGTCCTCAAGACCGACCCAGAACGCGGCGGAGGCCAGCTACGTGCTGCTGGTCGGCGGGCGTCTGCGCATCGACACCGGGCCAGCCTTCCCCGTGGTGGCGGGTGGCCTCGCCGTGGTGGCGGGTGGCCTCGCCGTGGTGGCGGGTGGCCTCCGGGTGGTGGCGGGTGGCCTCCGGGTGGGCGCCCGACGCTGGGGGGCGGCAGGCGCATCGGGGGCTGGTTCCGCCGAGGTCACGGCCTCGGCCAGGTCGGCCAGGGTGCCCAGCGCTCTGCTGACGGTACGCAGCTGACCGTTGACCTTGGGCACGATCCAGCCGACGGGGGCGCAGTGGGTCTCGACGGCCTTGACGCCGGCCGAGACCTCGGTCAGGGTGACGCTGGACTTGCGGAGCGACGTCGCCAGCTTTATCAGGTAGAAGGCCAGGGCAGCGACGAAGAGGGCGATCTCGACGATGGTGAGGGTGATCTGCGCGGCGCGCACGCTCAGCCACCATCCCGGGACGAGAGCACCTCGCGGAGGAACTGGTCGTGGCGGCCCGCCTCCTCGGTCAGCGCTTCGAGGTACTGAGAGGTGCTGACTAGCGCGGTCGAGGACTGCGTGTTGGTCACCACCGGGCCGGTGACGTCCAGGATGGCGCTCGAGGCTCGCTCCACCCGCTGCACCTGCCGCAGGAGCAACTGCAGCAGCACCAGGGCGGCCACGATGACGACCAGACCGAGGCCGAGCGCCGTCCACCAGTAGGCGTTGGTGCTCATGACTTTCCCGCCAGGTG
>JALYVP010000166.1 GCA_030853185.1 Actinomycetota bacterium
CCCTTGGTTCCCGATCGCCTCAGGTGAGCTGGCCAAGTCCGGCGGCCCGGTGGACGATGTCGTCAAAGCCACCGGGGCATCGCCCTCCCAGGTCGCGCTGGCCTGGCTGCTGCGGCGATCCCCGGTCATGCTGCCCATTCCGGGCACCAAGACCATCGGCCATCTCGAGGAGAACTGCGCCGCCGCGACCGTGGAGCTGAGCGAGGAGCAAGTGAGGTCCCTCACCGCCGCTCAATGAGCACCCCCGTCGGCGACCGAACCCAACCGCTCGGGGTTCCGGTGAGGGGCGTGGTCCCGCCGCCCCCCTCCTCGTCCGAAATCTGACGCACTTGATAAGCTTTGTGGCCTTCGACGGCACATCCGCCGAAGACCATCCGAGTCACCTGGAGGTTGTGTGTCCGACGAGATTCTCGGCTTCGAAACCCGGCAGATTCACGCAGGTGCCGTCCCTGACCCGACGACCGGCTCCCGGGCTGTGCCGATCTATCAGACCACCAGCTACGCGTTTCGAGACAGCGCCCACGGGGAGGCGCTGTTCAGCTTGGCCGAGCCAGGAAACATCTACACCCGGATCATGAACCCCACCAGCCAGGTGTTCGAGGAGCGCATGGCCGATCTCGAGGGCGGCGTCGGTGCCCTGGCCACGGCCAGCGGGATGAGCGCCGAGACCCTGGCCATCGTCACGCTGGCGGATGCCGGGGACCACATCGTCTCGTCGTCGTCGCTGTACGGCGGCACCTACAACCTGTTTCACTACACCCTTCCCAAACTTGGCATCGACGTGAGCTTCGTCGAGGATCCAGACGACCTCGACGCGTGGGAGAAGTCCATCCGACCCGAGACCCGGGCTCTCTACGGAGAGACGATCGGCAACCCGAAGGGCGACGTTCTCGACATCCCGGGCGTCGCCGAGGTCGCTCATAGGAACCAGCTGCCGCTGATCGTCGACAACACCTTGGCCACGCCCTACCTGGCCACCCCCTTGGCGCACGGCGCCGACATCGTGGTGCATTCGGCAACGAAGTTCATCGGCGGCCACGGCACGGCGATCGGCGGAGTCGTCATCGACGGCGGTGGGTTCGATTTCCTGGCCAGCGGCAAGCACCGAGGCTTCGCCGAACCCGATCCCAGCTATCACGGCCTCGAGTACTGGAAGATGCTCGGTCCCGGGGCCTACATCGCCAAGGCCCGGGTTCAGGGCCTGCGAGATCTGGGGATGGCAGCGTCGCCGTTCAACGCCTTCTTGTTCATCCAGGGTCTCGAGACCCTCAGCCTCCGCATGGAACGCCACGTTGCCAATGCCCAGCGGGTCGCCGAGTTCCTCGAAGGGCGCGACGAGGTGACATGGGTGACCTACCCGGGGTTGCCCTCATCCCCATGGCATGAGCGAGCCCGCCAGCTCCTCCCCCGCGGCCCAGGCTCGATTCTGTCATTCGGCATCAAGGGCGGGGCAACCTCCGGGCGCGCCTTCGTCGACGCCCTCACCCTCCACAGCCAGCTGGCCAACGTCGGCGACGTGCGGAGCCTGGTCGTTCACCCGGCGACCACCACCCACTCCCAACTGAGCGAAGCGGAGCAGAAGACAACCGGCGTGACCCCCGATCTGGTACGCCTGTCGGTGGGCCTCGAGACCATCGACGACATCCTGGCGGACCTCGATGGCGGTTTCGCTGCCGCCAAGGGCTGATCCGCGAGCGGCGCCGGCCACCGGACGCCGGGCCGGCGGACGGCCGGCACCGGCCCTGCCGCCCAGCGCGACGACGTCGTACGCTTCTTCGATGGCCCGTGTCGGAACATCCGCCTCGCGGCCCGACGACCCCTGGGATCGCCTTCCGGCCAGCGGAGCATGGCGGCCAGGTGACGAGCCCGGCAACCGGCACCTGATCACCATCGCCGACGGCGACCCCCTTCCGCTGGAGGCGGGCGGAACGCTCGGCCCGGTGACCGTGGCCTACGAGACGTGGGGAGAGCTCAACGCCGACCGCTCCAACGCCGTGCTCGTGGCCCATGCCCTCACCGGCGATTCCCATGTGAGCGGGCCGGTCGGGCCCGGGCATCCCTCCCCGGGTTGGTGGGACGGCATCGTCGGCCCCGGCGCCGCCCTCGACGAACGTCGTTGGTTCGTCGTTTGCCCAAACGTTCTCGGAGGCTGCCAGGGGACGACGGGACCGGCGTCGCTTGACGCGGCCGGTGCGCCATGGGGATCGCGGTATCCGGTCATCACCATCCGCGATCAGGTCGCCGTCGAGGTCGCCCTGGCCGACCAACTCGGGATCGACCGCTGGGCGGCCGTTGTCGGTGGCTCGATGGGAGGCATGCGGGTCCTGGAATGGGCCGTCTCCGCCCCGGACCGCGTCGAGCGGGCTGTCGTCGTGGCCTGCGGGGCCGCCACCACCGCCGAGCAGATCGCCCTGTGCGCCATCCAGGCCCAGGCCATCCGCCTCGACCCCGGCTTCGCCGGCGGTGACTATTACGACGCCAAGCCCGGCCGGGGCCCAGGGCGCGGCCTGGGCCTGGCTCGACGTCTCGGTCACCTGTCGTACCGGGCGGAGCTGGAGCTGGCGACCCGGTTCGATCGTTCGGCCCAGGCCGGCGAGGAGCCGTTGGCTGGAGGTCGGTACCAGGTGGAGAGCTATCTCGATCATCAGGCCCTCAAGTTGGCCACCCGTTTCGATGCCAACAGCTACCTGGTCCTCAGCCGGGCCATGGACCACCACGATGTCGGCCGCGCCCGCGGTGGGCTGGAGGCCGCCCTCGACGGCGTCACAGCGGAAGTGACGGTCGCCGGCGTGGACTCCGACCGCCTCTACCCCATCCGGTTGCAGCGGGAGCTGGTAGGTCTGCTACCGGGCCATCCCGATCTGGTGACGATCACCTCGGCGGTGGGACATGACGGCTTTCTGGTGGAGGCCGACCAGGTCGATGCGGTGGTCGCCTCCGCCCTGGCCTGATCCGAGGAGGTCAGCTCCGCGTCGCTTGATACCGGGCCAGGGCCTCGTCCCGTTCGACGTGGTGGTCGACGATCGGCGCCGGGTAGTCGCCCGCCCCGAGGGGAAGGCTGGCCTCCCACGGGGCGTGGATGTCCTTCGCCGCCATGGAGCTCAGCTCGGGTACCCAGTGCCGGATGAAGGCACCGTCGGGGTCGAACTTCTTGGACTGGAGCACCGGGTTGAAGACCCGGAAGTAGGGAGCGGCATCGGTTCCGGTGCCAGCCACCCATTGCCAGCCATGGTTGTTTGATGCCAGGTCGCCGTCGACCAGGTGGTTCATGAAATGCCGGGCTCCTCGGGTCCAGTCGATGTGCAGATCCTTGACCAAGAAGCTGGCGGTAATCATCCGCATCCGGTTGTGCATCCAGCCCTGGCCGAGCAGTTGGCGCATGCCAGCGTCGACGATCGGGTACCCGGTCCGGCCTGCGGCCCACGCCTCGAAGCGCTCATCGGCCTGCTTGCCGTCGTCGAGCTTCATGGTTGCCATCGCCGGCTGCAGGCTGCGGCGGGCGCTGTCGGGGTTGTGCCAGAGCACGTCGGCGTAGAACTCCCGCCACGCCAGCTCACTGCGGAACACGGAATGACCCTTGCGGCGCACGTCGAGATCGGCGAGCAGGGTACGAGGGTGGATGCACCCCCAGCGGAGGTACACCGACAGCCGGGATGTGTGGTCGCCGGCCGGTTCGTTTCGCCGGTGGCCGTAGGCGTCGAGTGCCTCGTCGCGGAACCACTCCCACCGGCGCAGGGCGGCCTCCTCCCCGGCGGCGGGCAGGTCGGCGCGGACCTTCGGGGCGTGGGGCAGGGCCCGACCCGCCACGTCGTGGACCCAGGTGATCCGGGCCGGTCGGGCCACCGATCCTGACCAGCCGTGGTTGGCCCAGGCCCGGGAGAAGGGGGTGAACACCTTGAACGGCGTCCCGTCGTCTTTGACCACAGTTCCCGGTTCGACGGCGTAGGGCGAACCGGTCCACTCCATTGCCACGCCCGCTGCGCTCAGGGCGGTGGCGGCGGCATCGTCGCGCCGGCGACCGTAGGGACCGAAGTCGGCGGCGGCAAAGACGGTAACAGCTCCGACCTCCCTGGCCACGGTGACCACTTCGACCGACGGGTCCCCCGCACGGACGACGAGGTGGCCACCGATGGAACGGTCGAGGGCCTCCAGCGCCCCGATCATCCACACCCGGCGGACGTCGCCGGATGGGCCCCAGAGGGCGTCGTCCACGACGAAGACGGGAACGACCCGGCCGGCGGCGGCTGCGGCGTTCAGTGCCGGGTTGTCGTTCAGGCGGAGATCCCGGCGGATCCACCACAGGACCGGTGGCGTGGTCATCCTCCAAGGCTAGGAGGGCCTGGCCGGCTACGAGCAACGAGGCGGCTCAAGGGTCGGCGGGCCGAACGCCGGATCAGTCGTCGAGGCGCAGGGCCTGGATGAACGCCTCCTGAGGGACCTCCACCCGGCCGATGTTCTTCATGCGCTTCTTGCCCTCCTTCTGCTTCTCGAGCAGTTTGCGCTTGCGGGTGATGTCGCCCCCGTAGCACTTCGACAGGACGTCCTTGCGCTTGGCCTTGACGGTCTCCCGGGCGATGATCCGGCCTCCCACCGCGGCCTGGATCGGCACATCGAACATCTGGCGGGGAATGAGCGTGCGGAGCTTCTCGGTCATCCGCTTGCCGTACTCCGAGGCCTGGGTCTTGTGGACAATGGCACTGAAGGCATCGACGGGGACGGCGTTGAGCAGGACGTCGATCTTCACCAGGTCGGCGGTCTCCCAGCCGGCCGGTTCGTAGTCGAGGCTGGCATAGCCCTTGGTGCGGCTCTTGAGGGCGTCGAAGAAGTCGACGACGATCTCGGCGAGAGGGATCCGGTAGACCAGTTCGAGGCGCTCGGGAGAGAGGTACTCCATCCGGATCATGACCCCCCGCCGGGTCTGACACAGGTCCATGAGGGTGCCGGTGTATTCGGTGGGGGCCAGGATGGTGATCTGCAGGTACGGCTCCTCGATGCCCTCGAGCTTGTCCGGCGTGGGCATCTCCGAGGGGTTGTGGACTTCGACGACCGACCCGGTGGTCGTGTACGCCCGGTACTCGACACTGGGGGCGGTGGCGATGAGCGACAGCCCGAACTCCCGTTCGAGGCGCTCCCGGACGATCTCCATGTGGAGCAGGCCGAGGAACCCACACCGGAACCCGAAGCCGAGCGCCCCGGAGGTCTCCGGCTCGTAGCTGACCGAAGCGTCGTTGAGCCGCAGCTTCTCCAGCGACTCTCGGAGCAGGGCGAACTCGTCGCCGTCGATGGGATACAGGCCGCAGAACACCATGGGCTTGGGATCCTGATAGCCCTCCAGCGCCTTGTTCGTCGGGCGGGCGGCGTTGGTGACGGTCTCTCCGCTGCGGGCCTCGCCGATGTCCTTGATCCCGGCGATCAGGTAGCCGACCTCGCCGGGGCCGAGTGTCTTGACCGGGGTGTTGATCGGCATCCGGACGCCGATCTCCTCGAGGTCGTGGGTCCGGCCGGTCTGCAAGAAGCGGACCCGGGAGCCGGAGATGAGCCGGCCATTCATGACCCGTACGGCGCTGACGACGCCCCGGTACTGGTCGTAGTACGAATCGAAGATCAGGCCCTGTAGGGGTTCGTCGGCATCTCCGGTCGGCGGCGGGATGCGTTCGACGATGGCGTCGAGAAGGTCGGTGACCCCGAAGCCGGTCTTGGCCGACATGCGGATGATCTGATTGTTGGGCACCCCGAGGACGGACTCGATCTCCGCCGCGTAGCGGTCGGGGTCGGCAGCGGGCAGGTCGATCTTGTTGAGGGCGGCCACGATCTCGAGGTCGTTCTCGAGGGCCTGGTAGGCGTTGGCGAGCGTCTGGGCCTCGATGCCCTGGGCGGCGTCGACGAGCAGGACCACGCCCTCGCAGGCGGCCAGGCTACGGCTGACCTCATAGCCGAAGTCCACATGACCGGGGGTGTCGATCAGGTGGATGGTCGTGCCCTTCCATCCGACCCGGACGTTCTGAGCCTTGATGGTGATGCCCCGTTCCCGCTCGATGTCCATCGAGTCCAGGTACTGGGCCCGCATGTCCCGGGCGTCGACCGCTCCGGTCAGCTCCAGGATCCGGTCGGACAACGTGGACTTCCCATGGTCCACGTGGGCCACGATGCTCAGGTTGCGGATCTGGGACAGAGGGGGGGCAGGTACAGCAGGCAACAGGTTCCTCGGGGACGGCAGCCGGAAGGGACCACCAGTCTGGCCCAAGGACCAGGCGACCCGTCAGTGTTCGCCCCGACGCCGACCGGCGGCCGTCTCGCCCCGACGGGCTTGTCGGCAGCGTTCCGGCAGATCGACCATCAGCGCCGCTCCCTCGTCACGGTCACGGTCGCGCAACACGGCGTGCACCCGTCGGCCGGCGGTATCGAGGTGGATGCTGGTCAACCGGAGGCGGCGTTGCAGCGGTCCTTCGACGCGGCGCACGCTCTGCACCTTGGCGAGTGGCACCCAGTCGGTGACCCGCCGGACCCGGCCGCTGGTGGTCACGACGTAGCGGTCGTTGGCCCCCCATGCCAGATGGCGAAAGCGCAGGGGCGACTTCCATCGGGCCCGGGCCGGTGGGATCGCCCGTTCGACCGGAAGGTCGGGAAACACTCTCTCCCGCAGCCACGCCGCCTGCTGCTGGCTCCCGACGGGGAGCAGGGCCCGCGCCGACTTGGCCTGGGCGCGATCCTGGCGCCCCTTGGCCTTGTGGCTGGCCACGTCGACCTCCAGGCGACACCAACCGAACGGCCGCCAGGCCAGCGGTTCCACCATCCGCACGGCCTGCACCCTCCCCCGGGGGATCGTCTCCGCCGATGTCTCCACCAGGCCCGAGCGCAGGCGCAGACCGTCGGGGGCCTCGGCGACGGTCAGGCGGTAGTCGCCGTTGAAACGCCGGGACAACGCCATCACCAGGCCGAAGAAGCCGGCCGCCCCGGCACTGATCGCCGCTCCAGCGACGCCGGGAGCGACGATGGCGAGGATGATCAGGGCGACGATCGCCACCTCCAGGATCAGGCCGGTGCCGGTGAGCAGGATCGACACGAACAGCTGCCCAGGGGCCACGGTGAGCAACGTCTGCTCGGGTGGGGCCGGGGTCTCCTCCGCCACCCCGTGGGCCAGGGCCAGCAGCCGAGCGCGCAGCACCTCGCCCTCGGCGTTGCCCAGGTAGGCCAGTCGGCCCGCCCTGCCGCTGCCGCTGGCCAAACGGATGCGCAGCTCGGCGACGCCGAACACTCGGGCCAGGCCGGGGCGGACGGTGTCGATGGCCTGGATCTGGCTGAGGGGGAAGCGTTCGGAGGTCCGGCGGATGAGACCGCTGTCCACCCGCAGGACGCCACCTTCCACCCGCCACCGGGTGACCAACCAGGAGACGAATCCGAGGACCAGGAGAATGATGATCCCGGCCAGGTGGACGAGGTCGTTGCCCACCGACCCTTTCTGTCCTCCGCTGACCAGGGGGAGGATGACGATGAAGAGGACGGCGATCAGGCCCCTGCCGGCCCGGACGAGCGGCGAGAGGGGGTGCAGGCGTTCCCATCTACCTTCCAGCCCGGCGATCGGCGGGCGGGCATCGGTCACAGCCCGGTGACCTGGCTCTCGCCCAGCGCTGTCAGCTGGTCGCGCAGCCGGGCCGCCTCGGCGGCCGGCAGGCCCGGCACCCGGGCGTCGCTGGCCGCGGCGGCGGTGTGCATCTGCACGGTGGCCAGGCC
>JALYVP010000167.1 GCA_030853185.1 Actinomycetota bacterium
TTCCAGGCCTGATGGTCGTAGCCGTCGTCGAACAGCAGGCTCCTGCCCTCCTCCCACGTGGCGCTCTCCCCCCCTACGGTGATCCCGCACTGGCTGGCGGGCTCGGGCACCCTCAGGGCCAGGTGGTAGCGCAGGACACCGCGCCACGGCCCCCGGTGCTCGGGGATCTTCTTGTGCGGCGAGAGGATGGAGAAGAACGCCGTCGTCAGGTCAGGGATGGCGTCGATCAGCTCAGCCGTGCGGGGGCAGCGGGCGCAGTTCCTGTCGGAGCGAAACCCGTAGCCCTCGAAGAAGTACGTCTTCCACCCGTCGTCATCGGTGATCGACGCCTGGTCGATTGAGATGTCCTGGAAGTTGGGGAGCTCTTCACGATAGGTCAGCACCTCGTCCAGCTCGGCGCGGATGCCCTGCCAGTTGCGCTCCAGTTCGGCGATCCAGGCGAAGCCGTCGGTGGACAGGAACGGCGTGGTGGGTACGGTCGAGGCGCGGAGCACAGCCCGTTCGGTGGCATGGAGGACCTTGGCGCCCGTCTCGTTGCCTACGGTGAACGCCCGGTCTCGCAGCTGCGGCGACATGGCCCGCCAGGCTACCGCCGAATGCAGAGACCGGGCCGGCCTCGCAGGTCGATACCATCCGGCCATGAGCTCCTCGCCCGCCGGTCGGCCCCGTTCGAGCGGTATCGACCGCATGACCAAGGCCCTGGCCGCCACGTTCACGGTGGCCGGCATCGGCCACTTCGTCACCCCCAAGCTGTTCGAGGCCGTCGTCCCGCGGTGGGTACCCAAGCCCCGCGCCGCCGTCTACGCCACCGGCGTGGTCGAACTGGCATGTGCGGCCGGGTTGATCACCGAGGCCGGCTGGGCCGGTCCGCTCAGCGCCGCCCTGCTACTGGCGGTATGGCCGGCCAACGTGCAGATGGCGGTCGACGAGAGGCGAGCCGGCAAACCCCTGGTCCGCCAGGTTGCCCTGTGGGCCCGGGTGCCGATGCAGGTTCCCATGATCAGGACCGCGCTCGCCGCTCGCCGTTCCTGACGGCAGCGTCCAACGCCGCCTCTCACGCGAAGGTGAACACCGCCTGATCGTCGGGGTCGGGCGCAACGGTCCCGGTCCGACCCACGGGCTGGTCCCCGCCGCTGACCAGCCAGGCGAGCACATCGGCGTCGGGCGGCACCCGAGCCACAAACCTGCGGGCGTCGTCCAGCCGCCCGATGACCACGGCGCGCTCGGGGACACCGGAGCGGTCGTAGACCACGGTGTAGGTCTCGACGGTCGCCGGCCCGGCCGGGTGAGAGGCCACGATGGGCCCCTTTCGTCGGTCCAGGGCGGCCTGGCGCCGGGTTCGCTCGTCAGGCCGGTAGTGCCCTCGGGGCGGCGGGTCGGTGCCGACGATCAGGGTGTGGTGCTTGGTCAGATAGCCACCGTTGCCGTAGAGCAGGCCGGTGCCGGTCCGTTCCCGCAGGGCATGGACCATGTGCGCGGTGGCGCAGAGCATGTAGGCGTTGAGGGGACCGCCGTAGAAGGTCAGGCCGCCCGCCACCGTGCACGTCGTCGTATCGGCGCGGCCGAGTGCCTCCAGGGCCAGCTTGGGCACGATCGGGAAGCAGCTGTAGAGCTCCAGAGCGTCCACCCTGTCGGGGCTCAGCCCGACCAGCGCGAGGGCGTCGAGGATGCTCCGGCACATCGGCTCGGAGGCGGCATAGCTGGGCCGCTCCAGCACCTCGGTGGTGTCGACCGCCCCGGCCCCGGCCCAGGGATACACCCAGCGGTCCTCGGGAATGCCCATGCGTCGGGCGTGGTCGGTGGAGGTGACCATCACCGCGGCCGCCTGATCCACCATCGGTTGGGCGCACATGAGCTTGAGGTAGGGGTGGGCGATGGGCCGGTTGGCGGCGCTCGGGTTGGTGATGGTGCCGGCGTTGACAGGCTCGGACACCCAGGCGCCCGGTGTCCGCGATGCCACCTCGGACATGGCGGCCCAGATCCGGCCGCTGGCCGCCTGGCTCTCCTCGAGGGTCAAGCCCATCGCGGCCCGGCGGGCGTTCTCCATCAAGGGATAGACCTGGGTGGGATCACCGAGGCCCGCCTCGGCCAGGCCGTGGCGGAGCCCGTAGAACGGGTCGAGAGGGACCGGGGGCTCGCCCCGTGGTGACCAGGGGGGCTCCTGACCGGCCTTCCCCCACATCCGCCTGGAGGCCAGCGTCTCGCCGCCGGCGATCACCGCCACAGCCGACTCGCCGTGCTGGATGCGGCGGGCGGCAGCGTCGATCAGAGCCGTCGGTTGCTCCCCGCCCAGATCGCTGAACGCCGACCGGGCCGGCTGGGCGTCGATCCGTCCGGCGACGGTTCCGGCGGGGTCGGCATACTTCCAGCTGAGCAGGTTGAGCACATCGAGGGAGTCCACGCCGGCCCGGGCAGCCGGGCCGACGCCGGCATCGGTCGCCGCTCCTTCGATGGCGGTGGCGATCAGTTCAGCTGGTTCGGTGGTGGCATCCAGATCAGTCGGGTGCCGGGTGACGTAGCCGGCGCCGACGATGACCGGTACGGGATCGGCAGCAGTCACGACCGCGAAGCCTGGCACGCAGGGCCGCAAGCCAGCAACGGTGCCGCTACCGTCCCGTCCACGAGAGGAGATGGCGCATGGCCCCCAACCTTGAGGCGGTCCCCGGAGGGGTCCAAGGGCGCGGCGCTGGGTGCGGCAACCAGGCCGGCCGTTGAGATCCCGCAGCTCGTGACGATCGACGTGACCGTCCGGGTGACCCGCGGCCTGGAATGGGTAGCCGCCGACGAGATCGCCACCTGCCTACCCGCAGGGCACGTGAGGCTCGGACGGCGGGAGATCCGCTTCACGCTGCCGGAGCTCCAGGCGGCGGTCGGCGCGTTGCGGACCGTCGACGACGCGTTCGTCCGGGTCGGCGCGGTGCGGGGTGTGGGCAAGGATCGGCGGGCTCCCGCGGTGGTCGGCGCCGGCGTCAGCCGTCTCGACCTGGCCGGGGCAGTGACGGGCATCCGGGCGTTCCGGGAGCTCCCCGACCGCCCTGCGTTCGACGTGGTGGCCAGCCTCGATGGCGACCGCCGGTTCAACCGCTATGACCTCGAGGATTCGCTCGGAGCGGCCCTGAGCTTGGTGATCGACGGCCGCTACGGATCCCGCCGGGACGGGCCACCACCGCCCAGCGACCTGACCGTCCGCGTGGTGGTGGCCGGCGAAGGCGCCGAAATCATGGTGAGGCTCGGCGCCCGTCCCCTGCACCGCCGACCGTGGAAGACCAACACCGCAGCGGCCACCTTGCACCCTCCGGCGGCGGCGGCGCTGCTCCGCATGACCGGGCCCCGGGCGAGGATCGTGGATCCCTTTTGCGGCGACGGCACCATCCCGATCGAGGCCGGCGCGACCGCCAGTCCCGTCCCTGCTGCCGGCTCTGACCTCGACGGTCGAAGACTGAGCAACGCCCGGGCCAACGCCGGCCGGGCCGGCCTGGCCGGCCTTGACCTCCCCTGGGTCAGGGCCGATGCCGCTCGGGCGCCGTGGCACCCGGGCCCCGACGCCGCCTGCGTGACCAACCCGCCCTGGAACCGGGCCGTGCCCGGCCGGGGAAGGCTGGCGGCGGGGCTGGCTCCGGCGTGGGTAGAGAGTCGGCGCCTCCTCGGCCCGACCGGCACCCTGGCGCTGATCGTCGACGCCGGGATCGACCTGAATGCCGAGCTGGAACCCGCCGGATGGCAGCCCGTGCTCGTCCAGCAGGCCCGGCTGGCCGGACGGTTGTGCCGGCTGGTCGTCGCCGTTGCCGGGGACGGACCCGGACAAGACCCCGTGAGCCAGGCACTGCGGTCCTGGCGGCAGCGGGCGGTGGACGCCGGCCTGATCGCTGGGAACGACTTCTGAGCGGCCCGAACCCGGGTCAGGCGCTCTGGTGGTGGTGAATGACGTCCCCGGGTGAGGTGGCGACGGCAGCTACCGCTCCGGCCACCTCGACGCTGTGGACCACGAGGGGCGGGGCACCGCCCCGGGCGACGATCGGATCGGGCCCGGTCACCTCGAAGCTGGAGAACGGCAGGACCAAGCCGAGGCCCAGGGCCTTGGCCACCGCCTCCTTCCTGGTCCACAGATCGAGGAACGCGGCCGCTCGGTCGCCGGTGTCCAGACCCGCCAACCAGGCCCGCTCGGGCGCGCTGCAACAACGGCGGACCACACCGTCGGACACCGGCCGGCGGGCTGCGTCCTCGATGTCGGCGCCCACCGGGCCTTCGCCCACCGCCACTAGCACGTGGGGGCCGCTGTGGCTCAGGTTGAACGCCGCTCCGCCACCGATCAGGCGGGGCCGGCCGTGGCTGGGATGACCGCAGTGGTCACAGCTGCGGTCAAAACGGAGGCCACCGGGGTCGACCCCCACGTGGCGACCGAGAGCCCGGCGCAGAAAGGCGTGACTGGCCACGAAGGTGCGCCCCGACGACCCAGACGTGAACTCCGAAGCCCGGGTCCGTTCCTCCTCGTCGAGGAGCTCGACGTCGGCGGCCGCCACCTTCCCTGGGAGAAGGGTGAGGGTCCACACGTCGATGGCACGGGCCGCCGCAGGAACACCGGACACAGGTCACAAGGTACCGGCGGCCCTCCGCCGTCAGGGCTGCGACAATGGAGCTCATGTCAACCATCAGCGTCGAGCGGGTCCGCATCCACGGCCATGAGCTGAGCTACCGCCGAGCCGGGAACGGAGACAGCCCGGTTCTGTTGCTGATCCACGGCATCGCCGGGAGCTCGGCGACCTGGGAGGCCGCCCTGCCTCTGCTGGCCAGGGACTTCACCGTCATCGCCCCCGATCTGCTCGGACACGGTGAGTCGGCGAAACCGCTCGGGGACTACTCCCTCGGCGCCTACGCCAGCGGGCTGCGCGACCTGATGGCGGTGCTCGGCATCGGCCGGGCCACCCTCGTCGGCCACTCGCTCGGCGGTGGGATCGCCATGCAGCTCGCCTACCAGCACCCGGAGTGCTGCGAGCGGATGGTCCTGGTGGACAGCGGCGGACTGGGGACCGAGGTCAGCTGGCTGCTCCGCCTGATGAGCCTGCCGGGCGCCGACCTGCTCGCTCCCCTCTTCTTCCCCCACTTCGTCCGGGACTGGGGTGACGCCCTGGGTCGCATGGCCCACGACAAGGGGCTGCGGTCAGCTCGGGTGAGCGAATCCTGGCGTTCCTACGCGTCGCTGGTCGACGCGCCCAACCGCCAGGCGTTCGTGCGCACCCTTCGCCACGTCATCGCCCCGGGCGGACAGTCGGTGAGCGCAACCGATCGCCTGTACCTGCTCGAGCGGATCCCCACGATGATCGCCTGGGGGGACCGCGACGGCATCATCCCCGTGCGTCACTCCCACGCCGCCCACGAGGCCATTCCCCATAGCCGCCTGGAGATCATCGAGGGGGCCGGACACTTCCCCCACGTGGAGGAGCCGGCGCTGTTCGCCTCACTGCTGGCGGACTTCGTGCTCACGACCGACGCCGCCGCGGTGGGCCGCGAGGAGTTCGCCGCCACCCTGCAGGCCGCCGGTCTTCCCCACCCCGCCGCATGACCACCAATCGCCGGTGGATGCTGGCCCGCCTACCGCAGGGACAGCTCACGGTCGACGACTTCGAGCTCCGCCCCGTCGACATCGACCTCGACGACGCCATGCCCGCCGACCATGTGACGTGCCGGGTGCTGTGGCTGTCGATCGACGCCGCCGGGCGGGCGTGGATGCAAGGCGCCACCTACCGGGCGGCCATGGAGGCCGACGACGTCATGGCTGGCTACGGCATCGCCGAAGTGGTGCGTTCGGGCTCGCCCTCATATACCGCCGGCCAGCTCGTCACCGGCGAGGTCGGCTGGCAGGACTACGCCGTGCTCCCCGTCCGTGGCCTGCTGCCCGTTGAGCGTCGCCCCCACCTGGCCTGCTACCTGAACGTCCTGGGGATCACCGGTCTCACGGCCTACTTCGGCCTCCTCGACGTGGGCCGGCCCCAGCCCGGGGAGACCGTCGTGGTGTCCGCCGCGGCCGGCGCCACCGGCAACCTGGTGGGCCAGATCGCCACGCGTCACGGGTGCCGGGCCGTCGGCATCTGCGGCTCGGACGACAAGGCCCGCTGGCTCACCGACGACCTCGGCTTCGCGGCCGCAGTGAACTACCGCGACCCTGATTTCCGCAAGCAGCTCAAGGCCGCCTGCCCCGACGGCGTCGATGTCTACTTCGACAATGTGGGCGGCTCGACGCTCGACGCCGTGCTGGCCCGCATGAACCTTCACGGCCGCGTCGCCTGCTGTGGCGTGGTCTCCCAGTACGACACCGGCTCCCCCGCTCCCGGCCCCCAAGGCATCCCCGGGCTGCTGGTGACCAAGCGCCTGGCCATGGGCGGCTTCATCGTCACCGACTATGCCGGCCGCTTCGAGGAGGCCCTGGCCGCCCTGGAGTCGTGGCTGGACGACGGTTCGCTCATCGCCACCGAGGACATCCTCGAGGGTCTCGATCGGGCGCCCGGAGCCCTCGTCGGGCTGCTGGCCGGAGACAACATCGGCAAGCGGCTGGTCCACGTCGGCGACCCCGGGGCTGACGACGAGTGAAGCCTCAGGCGGACGGGGGGCGGCCCTGCCGGTTCAGCCCATCGACATGCCCGTCAAGGTATGCCCCGCCCCGGAGATAGGCGTCGAGAGCCAGGCGCAGGAACGCCGACGGCCGGTACCCGGCAGCCGTCGCCCGCGTGACCGTGTCCTCCGCCTCCTCGGGCAGAAAACCGATGTCGCGGCGAACAGGGTTACCGTTCCGCCGCCGCCGGACGCGCCGGCCCTGCCCGTCGCCGTCCATAGCCAAGACGGCCTGGTAGGCCACCTCGCCCAGCACCACGTCTTCCAGCTTGGCCCGCTCGTCGAGCAGACCCGACAACATCGGCGAGATGCTGGTCTGGATGTAGCACAGTTTCCCCCGGCGGGTGCCGAAGCCAGGAGCACCAGCTCCCCCGCCCCCGGGGCCGCTCTCCGTGATAGCCACTGACCGCACGACATCTCCTTGTGAAGCGAAGGCGGCGCGACTGTCGCGGTTACGACAACTGCACGGAACGCAAGGGCCGGACGCCACCGTGAACATGTGGGACAACTGCAGGATCACCCGTCAAGGGCCCGCCCATCCTGCCCCACCCTCGGGGCGTACACCAAACGCCAGCCGCCACAGTGGCCCATCATCGGGGGTGACTGCGTCCTCGAACCTGGCCCTGTCCCCCCGACGAGCCGGTCCGGGCGCCGCTCCGGCCTGAGCGGCGACGACCGGCAACCCCAGGAGATCCGTCAGGGTGTTGACGGCATCGACCATCTCGTCAGATGCGGTGAGGAGCGGCCCGCTACCCTCCCCGGCCCCTATGGCTTCTGCCAGCTCCTCGTAGCGGTGACGCAACGACGGCCGCGGCCCGACCTCAGCCCCGGGGTGGACGAGCTGCTCTCCCGCCCGGGCCAGGGCATCGGAGACGTCGCGGGCGAGGGGGTCCAGCGCCTGGACCGCCGACGGACGTCGACACGGCCATGGTCAGTGACACCACGCCGAGAGCGCGCAGCGACATCCGTCCGCTGTTGACCGCCGCCGGCATGCCGGCAAGCAGGGCTCCCGCGGCCATCGACGCCTCCGCCGCCGCATTGTTGAAGATACGGCCCAGCACCAAGGCAACAACCACACCGAATGCCACCCGGACTCCGGCGAGGGGAGAGAATCCG
>JALYVP010000168.1 GCA_030853185.1 Actinomycetota bacterium
GGCCCGGGGCGGGGCGGCCGCCTCCGACGCCTTCTTCCCGTTCCGCGACGGCCTCGACGCCGTTGCCGCCGCCGGTGTGGCCGCGGTGATCCAGCCCGGTGGGTCCCTGGGTGACGACACGGTCATCGCCGCCGCCGACGAGCACGGCCTGGCCATGATCTTCACCGGCGAACGGCAGTTCCAGCATTGAGCGCCATCTTCCTTCCCGGCGCGCCGGTGGCCGACGCCGTGCTCGCCGATGTGGCCACCCGTGTCGCCGGGTTGCGCGACGCCGGCCGGACCGTCGGTCTCGGGACCATCCTGGTCGGCGACGACCCGGGCAGCGCCGGCTACGTGGCCAAGAAGCACCAGACCTGCGAGCAGATCGGCATGGCCAGCTTCGACGAGCGGATCCCGGCCAGCGCCGGCCAGGCCGACCTGCTGGCCGCGGTGGCCCGCTTCAACGCCGATCCGGCCGTGGACGCCTTCATCATCCAGAACCCGGTGCCCGCCGGGTTCGACTTCAACCAGGCCATGCTGGCCCTCGACCCGACCAAGGACGCCGACGGCCTGCACCCCACCAACCTCGGCCTGATGGCGCTCGGCGACACCGCCGCCCCCCGCCCGTGCACACCGCTGGGGATCCAGGCCCTGCTGGCCCACTTCGAGATCCCTGTCGCCGGCCGGGAGGTGGTGATCGTGGGGCGGGGTCCGACGATCGGTCGGCCGCTGTCGATGTTGCTCGCCCTCAAGGAGCCGGGGGCCAACGCGGCGGTGACAGTCGTTCACACCAGGGTCCCCCAGTGGGGGGACCTGACCCGGCGGGCCGACATCGTCGTCGGAGCCGCCGGCGTGCCGTCCATGATCACCCCCGACGTCATCCGTCCCGGGTCGGTGGTCATCAGCGGCGGGATCTCCTGGGAGGGGCGCCGCCTGCTCCCCGATGTCGACGAGTCGTGCAACGACGTCGCCGGCTGGATCACCCCCCGCTTGGGCGGCGTCGGGGTGACGACGGTGGCCATGCTGCTGGCCAACACCGTGGCGGCCGCCGAGCGACGGTCGGTCCCGCCGCCCAGCGCCTAGCCTGAGCCATGGCCAAGATCGCAGAGCTCCTGGCATCGGGGCGCACCTTCTCGTTCGAGTTCTTCCCGCCGAAGGACGACGCCGAGCACGAACGGCTGGTGCGCACCCTGATCCAGCTGCAGCCGCTCGAGCCGTCGTTCGTGTCGGTCACCTACCGGGGCGGCCCGTCGTCGCGCCGGCGCACCCACGACCTGGTGGCGTCCATGCTCAAGGTGACGACCCTCAACCCGATGGCCCACCTGATCTGCGTGGGGCATTCCCGGCTGGAGCTGGCCGAGATCCTCGTCGATCTGCGCAAGGCCGGCATCGACAACCTCATGGCCCTCGGCGGTGACCCGCCGATCGACCCGAAGGCGTCCGCCGGTGAGCTGCGCTTCGCCAGCGACCTGGTCGACCTGGCTCGGGCCATTGGGGGTTTCTCCATCGGGGTGGCGGCCCATCCTGCCGGCCATCCCAAATCGCCCGACCGCACCTCGGATCGGGACCGCCTGGCCGCCAAGCTGCGCGTCGCCGATTTCGCCGTCACCCAGTTCTTCTTCGACGTCGAGGAGTACACCGAACTGGTTGACGACCTGGCGGCCAGGGACGTGGACAAGCCGGTCGTCCCCGGGATCATGCCGGTGACCAGCCTCGCCTCCCTCAAACGCATGACAGCCATGGGCGGGGTCATTCCCCCCTGGCTGCAAGAGCGGCTCGAGGGGGCGGGCGACGCCGACTCGGTGCGGGCCGCAGGCATCGAGGCGGCTACCGAGCTGTGCGCCGGTCTGCTCGACGCCGGCGCCCCCGGGCTGCACTTCTACACCTTGAACTCCTCGCGGGCGACGGCGGAGATCTACGCCAACCTCGCCATCGCCGCCTCCCTCTCCGGTGCGGGGGACCCGTGACGCGCGGCCAGAGCCACCGATGAACAACCGGGTCTGTGCCCTGTTGGGCTGCGAGTACCCGCTGATCGGCTTCAGTCACTGCCGGGACGTGGTTGCGGCGGTGACCAACGCCGGTGGTTTCGGTGTCCTCGGTGCCGCGGCCTACAGTCCCGAGGCCCTCGACCGGGAGCTGACCTGGATCGACGACGCGGTCGCCGGCCGGCCGTACGGGGCCGACATCCTCGTGCCCGCCCACGTCGAGGGCAGCGGAGGCGGTGCGGCCCCCCGGGCGGGCGACCTCGCCGCCCTCGTGCCCGACGAGCAACGACGGTTCGTGGCCGGGATCCTCGCCTCCCACGGCGTCGGCGATGGCGAGCCGGTCCAACCGGCGGCGGCGGCCGCCACCATGGGCTCGGCCGGCAACAACGAGTCGCTGCTCGAGGTCATCTTCGCCCACCCGGTCCGGCTGGCGGCCAACGCCCTCGGCGTCCCCACCCCGGCCATGCTCGACCAGGCCCGTCACGCCGGCGTGCCGGTCGCGGCCCTGGTCGGCAGCCGGGTTCACGCCGAACGGCAGGTGGCGGTCGGCGTGGACCTGATCGTGGCCCAGGGCGGAGAGGCGGGCGGCCATTGCGGCCATGTCTCCACCATGGTGCTCGTCCCTGAGGTCGTCGACGCGGTGGCGGCCAGCGATCGACCGGTTCCGGTGGTCGCCGCCGGGGGGATCGTCACCGGCCGGCAGATGGCCGCCGCCCTGGCCCTCGGCGCCGAGGGCGTGTGGACCGGTTCGGTGTGGCTCACCACCGACGAAGCGGAGACGGCCCCGGCCACCAAGGCCAAGATGCTGGCGGCCACGTCGGGCGACACGGTGCGATCCCGGAGCCGCACGGGTAAGCCGTCCCGCCAGCTGCGCTCGGCGTGGACCGACGCCTGGGAGTCCGATGCGGCGCCGACGACACTGCCAATGCCCCTCCAATCGATGCTCACCGAGCCCGCCCTGCGCCGCGTCGACCAGGCCGCCGCGAGAGGCAACAGCGGGGCCAGGGACCTGGCCACCTACTGGGTCGGCCAGGGCGTCGGGCTGATGAACGCGACCCGACCGGCCCGCCGGGTGGTGGCCGAGATGATCGAGGAGCTGGCGGCCACCATCGATCGCCTCGGTCAGCTCGGCGACTGACCGGCTAGCGGGCCTTGTCCTCGAGGGGACCCGGGTAGGCCTCCTCCGCCAGCACCGTCAGCCTTCCGGCGTGGTGGCGAACGAAGAGAAGGCCGAGCCCGATCCCCACGACGGCGGCCCCGCCGAGGGCGAGGTTGACAGTCCCCGACACTCGCCGGAGGGTGTCCCCGGCGACGTAGGCGACGAAGGTGTAGACGGCAGCCCAGAAGATGCCGCCACTGGCGTTGTATACGAGGAACCGGCGCCACCGCATCCGGTTGGTGCCGGCCAGGAACGCCGCATAGGTACGCAGGACGGAGACGAAGCGGCCGAAGAAGACGACCTTGCCGCCGTAGCGATCGAAGATGTACCGGCCGACCTTGACCTTGCCCTCGTCGAGCCGGACGTAGTGACCGTAGCGGCGCAACAGCCGGTAGCCGCCGCGGTCACCGATCCAGAAGCCGATGTTGTCGCCGATGATGGCGGCGGCGGCAGCGACGATGAAGATGACCCACACCGAGAGGTTGTGGGTGTGGCCGGCGTAGATGGCGGCCAGGATGAGGATCGTCTCACCGGGGAGGGGAACGCCGACGCTCTCGGCGCCCACCAGGAGGGCTACCGCGAAGTACCCGTAGGTGGAGATGAGGTGGTTCACGGTTCGGCTCCACGCTCATCGACAGCGGTGGGGAGCGTCACGGGCGCCATCCTACGGACGTCGATCTTGCGCCCGGCAGGACTCAGGCCAGGGGTAGCGGTGCGCCCCGTTCGGATTCCGAGCGGGACCCGTGGATGCGCCGATCCAACTCGGCGATGGCCACGTCATTGATGCTCGCCTCCCGCCTCCGCATGAGGCCGTCATCGGCGAACTCCCACTGCTCGTTGCCATAGCTTCGCCACCACTGACCGGAGCTGTCATGCCACTCGTACTGGAAGCGCACGGCGATGCGGTCTCCGCTCCACGCCCACAGCTCCTTGCGCAGCACGTAGTCGAGCTCCCGCTCCCACTTGCGGGTCAGGAACGCCACGATCTCGTCCCGGCCGTGCAGGAACTCGGATCGGTTCCGCCACAACGAGTCGGGGGTGTAGGCCGCGGCCACCTTCTCGGGGTCACGGGTGTTCCACCCATCCTCGGCCCCTTGTACCTTGGCCCGGGCCGAGTCGACATCGAAGGGAGGAAGTGGGGGTCGCATGGCGGATCCCTACCCGAACAGGGCCTCCGGTTGGCGCGCCCGGCCGATCTCATCGGCATGGCACGTCGGTAGGCTAGGAGCATGGCCGACAAGATCACGACGTCAGAGAACGGCACCCTGAGCGTCAGCGATGAGCCGATCATCCCCTTCATCGAGGGCGATGGCACCGGCATCGACATCTGGCCCGCCGCCAAGGTGGTCCTCGACGCGGCCGCCGCCAAGTACGGCAAGACGATCACCTGGAAGGAGGTGCTGGCCGGCCAGAAGGCCTACGACGAGACCGGGAGCTGGCTGCCCGAGGAGACCATCGAGGTCTTCAAGGAGTACCTCATCGGGATCAAGGGACCGCTGACCACTCCGGTGGGGGGCGGGTTCCGCTCGCTCAACGTCGCCCTTCGCCAGATCCTCGACCTCTACGTCTGCCTGCGGCCCGTTCGCTGGTTCCAGGGGGTCCCATCGCCGGTCAAGCGGCCCGACCTGGTCGACGTGGTGATCTTCAGGGAGAACACCGAGGACATCTATGCCGGCCTCGAGGTTCAGGAGGGCACGGCCGAGGCCAAGCGGATGATCGAGATGCTCCACGACGAGTTCGGGTGGGACATCCGCCCCGACTCGGGGGTCGGCATCAAGCCCATCTCCGAGACGGGTTCCAAGCGCCTCATCCGGGCGGCCATCAACTACGCCGTCGCCCGGGAGCGCAAGGCGGTGACCATGGTCCACAAGGGCAACATCCAGAAGTTCACCGAGGGGGCGTTCCGCTCGTGGGGCTATGACCTGGTGCGCGACGAGTTCGCCGAGGTGGCCGTGAGCTGGGATGACTGCGGCGGTGAGCCCGGCGACAAGATCCTGATCAAGGACAACATCGCCGACATCACCCTCCAGCAGGTCCTGACCCGACCCGACGACTTCGACGTGATCGCCACCACCAACCTCAACGGCGACTACATCTCCGATGCCCTCGCCGCCCAGGTCGGCGGGATCGGGATCGCCCCCGGCGCCAACATCAACTACGTGACCGGCCACGGCATCTTCGAGGCCACCCACGGCACCGCCCCCAAGTACGCCGGCCAGGACAAGGTCAACCCCGGTTCGCTGCTCCTCTCAGGGGTGCTCATGTTCGAGCACCTGGGCTGGCAGGGCGCGGCCGACGACATCGTGGCCGCCATGGAGGCGACCATCGCCGACAAGGTGGTCACCTACGACTTCGCCCGCCAGATGGAGGGGGCCACCGAGGTCAAGACGTCCGAGTTCGCCAGCGCCATCGTCGACCGCCTCACGTAGAGGGCTCGGTCCTCAATCCAGCAGGCGGAACGGGACCGGCCTGGCTGGTTGCGTTGGCCTCGCTGGGATCCCGGACCTAACGTCGTCGCGTTTACCACCTGCCCTGGAGGCCACCTCGATGCCTGCATCCCCCGTCCGTGTCGCCGTCACCGGAGCCGCCGGCCAGATCGGCTACAGCGTGCTGTTCCGCATCGCCAGCGGCCAGCTGCTCGGTCCGGACCAGCCGATCATCCTCCAGCTGCTCGAGATCACGCCGGCCCTCGGGGCCCTCGGTGGTGTGGTGATGGAGCTCGATGACTGCGCCTTCCCGCTCGTGTCCGAGATCGTCACGTCAGACGATGCCCACGTGGCCTTCGGAGATGCCGATGTGGCCCTCCTCGTCGGTTCCCGCCCCCGGACCAAGGGGATGGAGCGCCAGGACCTCCTCGAGGCCAACGGGGCCATCTTCACGGTGCAGGGTAAGGCCCTGTCCGACAGCGCCTCTCCGGATGTGCGGGTCCTCGTGGTCGGCAACCCGGCCAACACCAACGCCCTCATCGCCATGAACGCGGCACCCAACATCCCTCATGGGCAGTTCACAGCCATGACCCGCCTGGACCACAACCGGGCCATGGGCCAGTTGGCTCACCGAGCCGGCTGCCCAATCTCGGAGATAAGCCACATGACGATCTGGGGCAACCACTCCGCCACCCAGTACCCCGACGTCTACCGGGCCCAGATCGGCGGCAAACCGGCCATCGATGCCATCGGCGACCAGAGCTGGATCGAGTCGGAGTTCATCCCCGAGGTGCAGCAGCGGGGAGCAGCCATCATCGAGGCCCGAGGCGCCTCGAGTGCGGCCTCAGCGGCGAACGCCGCCATCGACCACGTCCACGACTGGGTGACGGGCACCCCCGAGGGCGACTGGGTGTCGATGGCTGTCCCCTCCGATGGCTCCTACGGGGTCCCTGACGGGGCCATCTCGTCCTTCCCCTGCACCGTGAGCGGCGGGACCTACACGATCGTCGACGGCCTCGACCTTGATGACTTCTCCCGGTCGCGCATCGATGCGTCCGTGGCTGAGCTCGTCGCCGAGCGGGACGCGGTCAAGGAGCTGGGCCTGATCTGAGACGCCGGCGGTCGGAGCCGGCCGGTCGGCTCCGGACCCGGGGATCAGCAGGCCAGGGCAGGAGGCGGGTCAGCAGGCGAGGGCGGGCGGCAACACGACGCCCAAGCGGTGCAGGTAGCACAGCTTGCGTTCCACGGCGTCCCGCCACGCGACGAGGTCGGCGTCGAACCGTTCCCGCTCACCGTCCTCGACCGCGTGCTCGAGCTCGTCGAACGCGGCATCCTCAGCGTCGAGCAGAGCGCGGTACTTCGCCAGGAACTGGTCGTCGATCACGTCCGAAAGCATCACCTGTCGTGCCTCCCATACAAGCGCGTCCGTGGAGCGTACCCGCCGGTGGGTGAGGATGTGGCCGGGACCACCGGCCGTGACACATCGTCGAGGACCTTGGCGGAACGGTGGGCGGGCCAAGCGGCAGGTGGTGCTCGACTGCGGTGCTAGGACGGGATCGTCTGGACCGACCCAGGACCTCGGGCCAGCAGGGTGCAGGATTGGAGGCTGTTGACCACGGCGAAGTGGTCGGCGGTGTCGGCCTCGGCCCGGGCCCGGCGGGCGAGCGTGGCCTGGTCCGGTCCACCCATCACGGTATGCAGGCCGCCGGGAAGGGCAGCCGGTGACGCCGGGGTGGCGGCCGGCGACGACGCCGCCGACGCGGGGGCGGGCACGGGTCGAGCGCCCAGTGCGGCCGCCCGTTGGGCCTCGTCGGCGCTGAAGCGTTGCCACCCGTCCAACCAGCTTCCGGTCTGGCCCGTAGCGCCGGTCGCTGACGCCACGCCCCGCAGATTGGCGGTCAGGGTGGTGATCTGGGCTACCTCGGCGTTGACCGCCGCCGGGTCGACCGGCAAGGTCGACGGCCGCTTGCCGCCGAGCATGGCGGCGCACCCCTGGCTGGCCTGGGCGACGAATCCCGAGGGGAGCGCCGGCTGGTCGCCCGGCGGCGGGCTTGGCTGGCCGACGACGGAAGCCGCCACGGCCACGAGGGCCACGACCACGATCAGAGCGAAGATGGTCAGCGGGCGGCGCGACGCTGCCCACGGCGGTCGGGCGACGAAGTCGTGGCC
>JALYVP010000169.1 GCA_030853185.1 Actinomycetota bacterium
TCCGGGGACCTCGGGAAGGCAGACCAGATGCCCAACAGAACCTCCCGAACTCACCCCAACCGCACCCCGTCGCTGCCAAGCTCCTCTCGGAGCATCAACGGCACCCCTACTTCAGGACTCACCTAGAAGACGACTTCGAGCACCTCATCACCTACCTGCGCTTCCCCGCCGACCGCCACGGCCGCATTCGGCATTCCAACTTCATCGAACCGACCTTCGGCGAGACCCCGCGGCGGGTCAAGGTCATCGGCCGGCTCCCCGGCGAGCGGTCCTGCCTGTCGCTGGTGTGGGCCGTGTTGGACCGGGCCAGCCGGGGCCTGCGAGTCGGTGCTCACGGACTTCGTGGGCTCACGTGCACCGCTCCGTCTGGGTCGACTGTGGCCGTGTAGGAGCCAACGGGCTCCCCGCCGTTGGTCTTCTCTGCTCCGGTGAGCAGGTCATAGGTGAATCCGTGGAGGGGGCACACGACGACCGCCTCATCGGTCAACCCGTCGGCAAGTGGCCCACCGCGGTGGGGGCAGATGGCGTGCAGGGCCCGCAGCGAACCGCTGCGCAAGCGGAAGACGGCGACCTGCACCCCGTCGACGTCGTAAGCGCGGCCCTCGCCGACGGGGATCTCCTCGATGCTGGCGATCTTGGTCATCGATTCGTCGGGCTCATAGGCTGATGCGCCGCGGCTCACGTACGGGAACCACCGGCAGTGGCGACAAGGGGAGGGACGTGCGGAACTGACCGGGCGTCACCGGTGATTCGGCCTCTTTCCACGGGTCCTTGTAGGCGTCGATGGCCTTTTGCATCTCGGCCTCTAGCCGGTGGGCGATGCCCTCGGAGTCGTCGACCACCACAGCACGGACCTTGTCGATACCGGCGCGCGGCACCCAGGCGTAGGTTCGCTCCAGCCAGTTGGCGCATTCCCGGTAGTACTGCAGGAACCGGCCGACAAGGGTGACGACGGTGTCAGGGTCGTCGACGGTGGCCAGGAGATCACCTTTGCGGACGTGCGCTCCGGCCGCCCCGCCCACATAGATCTCCCATTTGCCGCCTTCGATGGCCACCACCCCAAGGTCCTTGCACAGGGCCTCCGCACAGTTGCGGGGACAGCCGGTTACGGCCAGCTTCATCTTCCCGGGGCCGGTGATTCCCTGGAACCGCTGCTCGATGCGGATGCCCAGCGTGGTCGAGTCGCCGACGCCGAAGCGACAGAAGTCGGTGCCGACACAGGTCTTCACCGTGCGGAAGCTCTTGCCGTAGGCGTAACCCGACGGCATGTCGAGGTCTTGCCACACCTTGGGCAGATCCTCCTTGCGCACGCCGAGCAGGTCGATGCGTTGCCCGCCGGTGAGCTTGATCATCGGGATGTCGTACCTCTCGGCGACGTCGGCGATCGTGCGCAGTTGCTCGACCGTGGTCACCCCACCGCTCATCTGGGGCACGACCGAGAAGGTCCCGTCCCGCTGAATGTTCCCATGCACCCGGTCGTTGATGAAGCGAGCGTCCCGCTCGTCGACGTACTCGTCGGCCCACATCATGTGCAGCAGCGAAGCCAAGCCCATCTTTGAGGTGGCGTCCTCCTTGCCGTCCGGGGCCAGGGCGGCGAAGACCGATGACACCGAGTGCAGCTGCAGCTGGCTGACCTTCTCCATGAGGGTGGGCTTGTCGTAAGGGATCCCCGGCACGTACCAGTTGGCCGAGTCTTCCTCCTCTACGTTGCCGTCGGAGGCCCATTCGACGATCTGGTGCACGAGGCCCCTGCACGAGCCGCACCCCTTGCCGGCACGGGTCTTGGCCATCACCGCGCCGGGCGAGCTCACACCGTCGTTGACACAAGCGACCAGTTGAGCCTTGCTGACGCCGTTGCAGTTGCAGACCTGTGCGTCGTTGGCCAGTTCGGCGGCGCCGACCCCCGGTTCGGGGGTGCCGATGTCGAACATCAAAGCGATGCGTTCCTCGGGCAGGGGGAGCCCACGATCGAAGGCCTGGACGAGGAAGGCGACCTTGCTGACATCTCCGACCAGCGTGGCTCCCACCAGCTTGCCGGCGCGGACGATGATCGTCTTGTAGACCCCGTGGCGGGGCTCGGAGAACTGCACGAACTCGTCGTCCTCCTGCTCGGGGACCTTGAGGCCCATGGCGGCGACGTCAACTCCGGCCACCTTCAGCTTGGTCGCCATCCGAGAGCCCCGGTACACGGAGTTGACGTCGGTGCGGGTGATGTGTTCGGCGAGCACCCCGGCCTGCTCCCAGAGGGGGGCGACGAGGCCGTACACCTGACCGCGGTGCTGGGCGCATTCGCCTACCACGTAGACGTCGTCCGTATCGATCGAGCGCATGTGATCGTCGACGACGATGGCGCGTTCGACGGTGAGCCCGGCTCGGCGGGCCAGCCCGACGTTCGCACGGATGCCGGCCGCCACCACGAGCATCTGACAGTCGATGACGGTCCCGTCGGCGAGCCTGATACCGGTGACCGTTCCGTCTGAGCTCAGCACCGCTTTGGTGAGCGCCTCGGTGTGCACGGTGATGCCAAGTGTCTCGACCGAGCGGCGCAGGATGGCGCCTGCGGATTCGTCGAGCTGGGCGTTCATCAGCGTCGCGGCGGCGTGGACGACGTGCACGTCTACTCCGTGGTTTTGCAGGCCCCGGGCCGCCTCCAGACCGAGCAGGCCGCCTCCGATCACGACCGCCGTCTGCTTGCTCTGCACGTAGGCCAACATCGCCTGGCAATCGTCGATGCTACGGAACCCGAAGACACCGTCGGTCAGCGTCTTGTCGTCGGCCCACATGCCTTCCATCGGTGGGAAGAACGATCGGCTGCCGGTGGCGATCACCAAACGGTCGTAGTGCATCGAGGTGCCGTCGTCGGCGTGCACGACGCGTACGAAGCGGTCGATGCGCACCACCCGCACGCCGGGGCGCAGGTCGATGTCGTTGTCGGCGTACCAGTCGACGGGGTTGAGGTAGATCTCCGACGTGTCGTCGGTGCCGGCGAGGACGTTGGACAGCATGATCCGGTTATAGTTGCCGTAAGGCTCATCACCGAAGACGGTGATGTCGAACAGTTCGCCCCCGCCGCAGGCGAGGATCTCCTCCAGGGCGCGGGCGCCGGCCATGCCGTTGCCGACCACGACGAGCTTGGCCTTGGAGACGGGTGGGTCCGTGGCGTCGGTCGGGTTTTCGTCCAGCACGGTCATGACTCATGTACCTTTCGTGAGGGGTGGTCAGATTTCGACGAGCCCGGTGTCGACGACGACCGTGCCCGCCAGTGCCTTGGGTGCGGCGATGAACAGTTCGACGACGGTGTCCGACAGCAGATCCTCGACGACGCGCAGCGACACGTGGGTGGAACCCTTGGCGGCGATGGGGAAGTAACGCATGGGTTTGCTGTCCCTGACCAGGATCAGGTAGATCATCTCGTCGGTGCTGTTGCCGCCTCGGAAGTACACCGGCTGGGTCGAGGCACCGGGCGGCACCGTGTAGGTGAGGGAGTCGTCGAGCAGATGGGGGGCGTCCAGGCCCTGCCCTTCGAAGGTGAAGACGCCCTGCAGGAAGCGCGGGGTGCTGCTGTCGAGCATGGTGTGGCTCCTCGTTGTCGTCGGGTTAGGACTGCGGGGTTTCGTCAGCGTCAACTCGTTCGATGGCCACCGCGCAGGCCTTGAACTCGGGCATTCCCGAGTAGGGATCCAAGGCTGGGTTGGTCAGCCGGTTCACGGCGGCAGTGCCGCCGAAGTGGAAGGACGCGAACACGGTGTCGGGACGGATGCTGCGGTCGGCTCGGACCTGCATCACGGCGCTGCCGCGGCGGGTGCGCAGCCGGACGACATCGCCGGTCTGAACCCCGATCTTGTCGGCCAGCGTGTCATGCATCTCGACGACCGCTTCGGGCTCGGACTCGCTGAGGGTCTTGACGCGCCGGGTTTGGGTTCCTGACTGGTAGTGGCGGAGCGTCCGTCCGGTCGTCAGGTAGTGCGGATAGTCCTCGTCGGGCGTCTCCACCGAGCCTTGCTGCTTCACCGGGTGGAAGTGAGCCCGGCGGTCCTCGGTGGGGAAATCGACCTTGAACAGCCGCGGTGTGCCCGGGTGCCCCTCAGAAGGGCACGGCCAGAAGACTCCCTGCTCTGCCGCAATGCGTTCGTAGCTGATGCCGGCGTAGTCAGCCTTTCCGCCGGAGCTGGCCCGGCGTAGCTCGTCGAAGATCTCGTTGGGGACGTCCGAAAGCGGCGGCCGTCCCAGCCGGGCCGCCAGTTCGCGCATCACCCAGAGGTCACTGTGCACGCCCGGTGGCGGCGCCAGCGCCGCTTGGCGCCGGATCACCCGACCCTCGAGGTTGGTCATGGTACCGCTCTCCTCGGCCCACTGGGCGCTCGGCAGCACCACGTCGGCGAGGGCCGCGGTCTCGGACAGAAAGAAGTCGGAGACCACGAGGAAGTCCAGGGCCTTGATGCGTTCGGTGACATGGGTGGCTCGCGGGGCGGAGACGACGATGTTCGACGCCACCACCCACAGGGCCCGCACGCCCCGGTCGGTGCCGATGGCGTCGAGCATCTCATACGCTGACAGTCCCGCCTGGGGCAGGTCGTCGGCGGCAATGTCCCAGATCTTGGCGATGTGGGCACGGGCGACCGGATCGTCGAGTCGCCGGTAACCGGGCAGCTGGTCTGCCTTCTGGCCGTGCTCACGGCCGCCCTGGCCGTTGCCCTGGCCCGTGATCGTCCCGTAGCCGCTGGCGGGGCGGCCTGGCAGACCGAGCGCCAAGGCCAGATTGATGTAGGCAAGCGCCGTATCGGATCCCGAAGTGTGCTGCTCAGCGCCGCGAGCGGTGAGGATCATCGCGTTGCCGACCCCGGCCAGGATGCGCACCGTGCTTACCAGGTCGGCTTCGGGCACGCCGGTGATGCGCTCCACCCGGTCGGGCCAGTATCTCCGCACCGCCTGGCGCACGGCGTCGAAGCCGGTCGTCCGCTTGGCGATGTAGTCGGAGTCGATCAGACCCTCGCGGATGGCCACGTGGAGCATGCCATTGGCCAACGCCAGATCGGTCCCCGGCACCGGCTGTAGGTGGAGATGGGCGACGCGAGCGGTGGCCGTCCGGCGGGGATCGATCACGATGTGGCGGGCACCGTGGGAGCGGGCCTCGTCGAGGAACTGCATGGCCGGCGGCATGGTGTCGGCCGGGTTGCTACCGACCAGGAGGATGGCGTCCGCGTCAGTCATGTCGGACAGCGGAAACGGCATCCCGCGGTCGACGCCGAACGCACGAGTCGCGGCGTTGGCCGCCGAGGACATGCAGAAGCGACCGTTATAGTCGATCATCGCCGTGCGAAGAGTGGCGCGGGCAAACTTGCCGAGCTGGTAAGCCTTTTCGTTGGTGAGGCCTCCGCCGCCGAACAACCCGACTCCGTCGCGTCCACGTCGGGACTGTGCCTCCTGGAACGCCGCCGTGATCCGCCCCAGGGCGTCGTCCCAGGTGGCGGGGCGCAGCGGCTCGTTGCGCTGGTCGCGCACGAGGGGTTGGCTGAGCCGATCGGGATGGTCCAACAGCTCCGCTGCCGTCCAACCCTTGGCGCAAAGGCCGCCACGGTTGGTGGGGAAGTCCTCCTGGGCGGTGAGCGTTACCGCACGCTGCGTCGACGGTTCACCACACGCAGCGCCCGCCCGCAGGGTGATGCCGCACTGCAACGAGCAATAGGGGCAGTGCGTCAGGACCGCCTCGTCGCCCGATGGCGCCCGCGGGCTGGCCAAGATCGTCGTCGGTTCCCCCTCAGAGGGCGGGCAGCTCATCGGGCCTCCCCGACGAGGAGGCCAACACATCTCTGGTGCCTTTGCTCCTGTTCACGTAGACGTACCAGGTGACGGCGGCGAAAACGAGGTAGGACCCGAAGAAGACCCACAGGGCAGGGACCGACCAATCGGAATGAGCGGCCGCCACGGCAACCTTCTCCGCTGGGGTCTTGGCCGCTTTTACCAGGGCCGTGACCTGCAAGCTCGACTGGCGCAGCACGACCTGGATGAGCACACCGCCGAAGGCCCCGATGGCTCCTGCGATGCCGATGACCGCGGCCGCACGCCGCTTGAACTCCACCGCCATGTCCCGGCGGTCTCCGCCGGTGGCGTCGGCATGGTTGCGGCCGAGTGTCGCGAAGATCGACGGGATCATCTTGTACGTGGACCCGTTGCCCACCCCGGCCAGCACGAAGACGACCATGTAGGAGCCGAAGAAGGCGGCGAAGCTGCGATGTTGGACGCCAACGATGGCGCCGCCCGTGAACGCTGCCATGGCGATGAAGACCGCCAACGTCACCCTGGCCCCGCCGACCCGGTCGGAGAGCCAGCCACCGACGGGCCGCGAGAGCGACCCCAGCAGCGCCCCCATGAATCCCAGCCCGGCCAGGTAGGTGGCGATGAAGGGGTGACCGGCCAGGAACTCCGGGAAGGTATTCTTGATGACCAGCGGCAGTGCGAACGAGAAGCCGATGAACGAGCCGAACGTGCCGATGTAGAGGAAGGACATGATCCAGGTCTGAGGGCTGCGAAGCGAGGCGACATAGGACCTTGTATCTGCCTTGGCCTCGGTCAGGCTGTCCATGTACAACCAGGCACCGAGCGCGGCGATGACGATGAGGGGCAACAACATCAATCCGGCGTAGGCCAGATGGGCCGGGTGCTTCGGGAGCTTGACGGCCGCCGAGGCCACCCCGATGATGATTACAAGGGGCACGAACAGCTGCGACGTCGCTACTCCGAGGTTGCCGCCGGCGGCGTTGAGGCCCAGAGCGAAACCCTTCCTGCGCTCCGGGTAGAAGAACGAGATGTTCGCCATGGACGAGGAGAAGTTGCCGCCGCCGACTCCCGCCGTCGCCGCGCACAGAAACAGAACCCAAAACTGGGTGCCGTGACTCTGGTCGGCCAGCCAGCCGCTGGGCACCACGAAGGCGAGCAGCACGGCGGGGAGCAACAGCAGCGACGCGCTGAACGTTGTCCAGGCCCGACCGCCGAACCTGGGTACCGCAAACGTGTAGGGGATCCGCAGCATCGAGCCGATCAGGTTGGGGATCAGCGTGAGCAGGAACTGCTCCGACAGCGACATGGTGATGCCGATGTTGACGAGGTTGATGACGATGATGGTCCAGATCACCCACACGCTGAATCCGATGTGCTCCGCGAAGATCGAGAGCGCCAGGTTCTTTCGGGCGATTCGCTGCCCCCCGCTCTCCCAGAACTGCTCGTTGTCGGGATCCCAATGGTCGATCCAGTGGCTGCCGCGGCGAGGCGGTGGCGATCCGGTCCGAGGCGGGACGGAAACCATCGATCGGTCGACACCGGTACTCATGTCACCTCCACCTCCGAACGGTGATGTCGGGCCAGATCGGCCCCGTCGATCAGCCAACCTCGGTCAGGTGTTGGCGCCGTTTCTGGCCGATGAACGCCACGTCAAGTTCCTCCGGCCCGATCCGGCCCGGCGCGGGCGCTTCCCCCACCGGCGCTGCGGGGACCAGTCAGGCTCAGCCATGCCTGGCAGTCGCAGGTCCGAGCCGGCGCGGCAACGGACCCGAGGCGCCACGGGACCCTCGGTCTCCACTAACCCACCGTTAGCCCCTCGCTCCCGCCTTTCCCTTCGGGGCGGTTGCTCACAGTCAGAACGAGAGGCTGTCCCGGCTGTCCGGGCCGGAGTCGATCACGGAGAACACAAGTCCGATG
>JALYVP010000170.1 GCA_030853185.1 Actinomycetota bacterium
CCTCGCTCCCGTCCCGGAACACGATGCAGCGAAAACCGTCCCACTTCGGTTCGTACGAGTAGGAGCCACGGGGCACCTCGCCGACCGACTTGGCCAGCATGGGGGCGACCGGAGGGGCGACGGGGAGGTCCACGACCCGAAGCCTACGGCGGGTCCCTGGTCCGTGCAGCCGGCACCTGCGCTCAGGACCGGCCGGGACCAGCCCCGGGTTCCGACCTCGCCGCCCGGCGGGAGAGGATGGCCGCCACCTCGGCGGCCAGTGGCGACGCCTCGAGGTCCTCGAGCGGGCGAGGCAGGGCGATGCGCCAGTTCGGCCACGCATCGACGGTGCCGGGCAGGTTGGGGCGCTCTTCGACGACCATGGCGTCGTCGAGCGTGGCCGTGAGCACCGAGCAGGGCGCCTCGGCCAGGGACCGGTACGCGGCCCGCACGACCTCGTCGGAAGGGGCGTCGGCGCTCACGCCGGTCCAGTCGCTCAGGCGGTCCCGGAGCGCGGCTGCGCCTTCCTCGTTGGGCGCCAGGCCCAGATCCTGCTGGGCCCGGAGGTCCGAACCGGTCCACGCCCCCGCCACCGTCGGAAGATCGTGGGTGGTGACCGAACCCAAGGCCTGGGCCGGCCACGTGGCGGGCCGGTCCGGCTCGAACCACAACAGGCGGTAGGACAGGACCCGGCGCTCAGCCAGCTCGCGGCGCACATGATCCTCCACCGTTCCCAGGTCCTCCCCGACGACGTAGGCGCCCACCCGCTCCGCTTCGAGGGCCAAGATGTTGAGCAGGTCCCAGTAGGGATAGCGGACATAGGCGCCCTCGGTGGGAGAGCGGCCCTCCGGGATCCAGTACAGGCGGAACAGCCCCATCACATGGTCGAAGCGCAACGCCCCCCCGTGGCCCATCCCGCCCCGGATGGTCTCGATGAAGGGCCGGTAGCCGGCGTGGCGAAGCCGCCACGGATCCCAGGGCGGCAGCCCCCAGTCCTGGCCCTGGGTGTTGAACTCGTCCGGCGGGGCACCGACCCGCATGGTCGAGGCGAACGTCTCCTGCCACAGCCAGGCATCGGCGCCGCCCGCGTCCACCCCGATGGCCAGGTCGGCCATCACGTCGGTGGCCGCCGATGCCCGGCGAAGCTGGCGGTCGAGGTGCCACTGCAGCCACTGGTGGTAACGGACCCGCCGGGCTCCGATCCGCCCCGCGACCACGGCCCGGGCCCGGGGGGCGTCGGGGCGCCGGCAGTCGGCCGGCCAGTCCCTCCACCCGGGCCCGTGGATCTCGGCCAGGGCGCTGTAGGAGGCGAAGCCGTCGAGAGCCGCTCCCCGCTCGGCGCGGAAGCGGTCGAAGTCGGCGTCGCCGTCGAAGTCGTCGAAGAGCCCTTCGAGCGCCGCCGACTTGAGGGCCCAGACCCGGTCCCGGTCGATCAGGCGATCACCGTTGAGCTCCCGGCCGGCCGCGGCCAGGGCATCGAGATCGGCCCGCCCGCCGGCTCCGGGGATCTCCTCGATCCGCAGGTACAGGGGGCTCAGGAAGCACCGGCTGCTGGGGAAGTACGGGCTGGGTTGGGGGTGTGCGCCCAACGAGCCGGCGTGCAGGGGGTTGACGAGCGTCATCCCCGCCCCCTGCCCGGCCGACCACGCGGTGAGCCGGCGCAGGTCGGCCAGGTCGCCGTGACCCCAGCTGGCGCCGGACCGGGCGGCGTACAGCTGGGTGGCCCAGCCCCACTGGCGGTCCGGCCCCGGCGGGCACACCCCCGGGCTGACCACCAGGTCAAAGGGAGCGCCGCCGTCATCGGGCACCACCCGGTGGTAGCCGCGGGGGACATCGGGAGGCAGGGTGCCATCCAGCCGGACCTCGGCCCCGTCCTCCATCTCGAGCATCCCGGCCCGCACCGGCGGCAGGGGACGGTCGAGGCGCACCGTCAGCATCGACCATCCGAGGAGGTCGGCCTCGCCGGGGCCGCCGTCGGGTCCGGCGCCTGCGGTCGCCCCCATCTCGTCGAGGATGGCGGCGATGGTCTCGGGTGGGGCGTCACGCCATGCGCCGCTGGCATCGTGATAACCAGGATCGACGCCCCAGCGCCGGGGCTCAGGCACCGGCAACGGCGCCCGCCGACGTATCATCCGGCGTGCAACGGCTCACGAGGGCGGTCATGGACACGCCCCTGACTACCCGGGCCTGCCATGGGTGAAACGCCCGAAGCGGCCGCCACCGGGTGCGGCCGGGTCCTGGCCGGAGCCACGTCCTGGGCCGACCGGAGCCTGGTGCGGGACGGAACCTTCTATCCCCGCAAGACGATGACCGCCACCGCCCGCCTGGCCCACTACTGCAACCGGCTTCCTCTCGCCGAGGTGGCCACCACGTTCCGCTTCCCCCCGACCCCGGACCTGGCTGCCCAGTGGGCGGAGCGGACTCCTGACGGCTTCACCCTCGACATCCGGGGATGGTCGCTGCTGACCGGCAGCCCCACCCTGCCCGACTCGTTGTGGCCGGACCTGGCCACCGAGGTCAAGCCCCACGCCCGGGACAACCGCCGCCTCTACCCCGGGCACCTGGCGCCCGACGTGCTCGAGGAGTGCTGGGCCCGCTTCAGCCATGCCCTGGACCCGCTGCGCCGAGCCGGGCGCCTCGGCGTGGTCATCCTGCGCTACCCGAGGTGGTTCTCCCCCCGGGCGGACAGCTGGACGGAACTGGCCGCCATCCGCCGCCGGCTGCCGGGCACCGAGGTGGCCGTCGAGTTGCACAACCGGGCGTGGATGGAGGGCGACCAGTGCGAGGAAACCTTCGGCTGGCTCGAGGAGCACGGGCTGAGCCTGGTGTGCATCGACGGCCCCCGCGGGGGGGAGCGCGCCCTGCCCGCGGTGGTGGCGGCCACCGCGGAGGTGGCCCTGGTCCGCTTCTGCGGTCGGCGCTGCGTTGAGGGCGAGCCGTGGACGTGGCCGTACCGCTACGGCCCCTCCGAGCTGGCGGAGTGGCTCCCCGACATCGCCGACCTGGCCTCCTCGGCGCGGGAGGTGCACCTGTTGTTCGACAACACCTGGGGCGCCGACGCCGTGGACGGGGCCACGACGCTCCTGGAGCTGCTCGGAACGGCCCGGTAGGTTCGTTCCCCGTGCGAGCTCGCGCGTCCCGCGCCACTCCAACCGCTGGGGCCGGGCCGCTCGTCACCACCGCCCCCGGGATGCAGATCGCCACCTGGGATCTTGGGGGCGAGGGGCCGGAGCTGATCCTCGTCCACGGGACCGGCTTCCACGGTCGGTGTTGGGCGCCGATGGCCCCGGTGCTCGGCCGCTCGTTCCACGTGTGGGCCCTGGACCAGCGCGGCCATGGACAGTCGGGGCACAGTGCCGACCGCGCCTATGACGATTGGGGCCGGTTCGTCGACGACCTGCTGGCCGTGATCGACCGGCTGGGCCTGGAACGGCCCTTTGCCGCCGGTCACTCCCTCGGCGGCGCGGTGGCCATCCTCGCCGAGCAGCATCGGCCCGGCACCTTCGCCGGAATCTACGCCTACGAACCGATCATCATCCCCCCGCCCGTCATCGCCCTGGCAGAGGGCAACCGTCGCCTGCGGGACCTGGCCCTCAAGCGCCGGAACGTGTTCGACTCCGTCGGCGCGGCTCGGGCCAACTTCGCGCCCAAGCCCCCGTTCGACCGCTTCGACCCGGCCGTCCTCGACGCCTACCTCGAGGGTGGCCTGAGCATCCAGCCCGACGGCACCGTGGCCCTTTCCTGTCCCGGTGACGAGGAGGCATCGGTGTACGAGGGGGCGACCCTTCACCACGCCTATGACCGTCTGGGAGAGATGAACCTGCCGGTGACCGTGGCGGGCAGCGCCGAGAGGGGTGACATCGGTCCCGAGCTCCTCAGCGACCTGGCCGGGCGCATCCCGGGGGCTCGGCTCGAGCCCCTCCGGGGGGTCACCCACTTCGGGCCCATGGAGGAGCCGGGCAGGGTGGCCGACGAGATGGCCCGGGCCCTGCTCTGACATCGCTCTGACGCGGCTGTGACGCGGCTGTGACGCGGCGAGCCGGCCCGCAGGGAGGGTGGCCCAGGCGAGCGTCCACCCGGGTCGTCTCACCCTCTCGGTACCCTGACATCGATGGTCTTGCCGCTGCCCGCCTCGCTCTCCCCGTCCAAGGTGTCCTCGTTCAAGGACTGCGGTCTGGCGTTCCGACTCTCCACCATCGACCACCTCCCCGAGCCTCCTTCGGCCCCGGCCACCAAAGGCACCCTGGTCCACCGGGCACTCCAGATGTTGATGTGGGAGGAGCCGGAGGTCCGAACCCTCCCGGTGGCCCTCGATCGCCTGGATCGGGCGGCCGAGGACGTCCTCACCGGGCCTGAGTACGAGGCCCTGGAGCTGTCCACCGAGGAGCGGGTCGAGTTCCTGGCGGACGCCGCATCGCTCATTCGCGGCTACTTCACCCTGGAGGACCCGACCTCGGTGCGGGTGATCGGCACGGAGCTCAAGCTGTCCGTCCAGGTCGGGAGCCTCACCCTCCGGGGGATCATCGACCGCCTGGAGCTCGACGAGGACGGAGCTCTTGTCGTCACGGACTACAAGACCGGTCGGGCCCCCTCGGCCCGGGTCGAACAGGCCCGCCTGGGCGGGGTGCACTTCTACGCCTTCCTGTGCGAGGAGGTGTTCGGGCGGCGCCCGGCCCGGATCCAGCTGCTTCACCTGCGCGAGCCGCTGAGCATCTCGACCATCCCCTCGGACCAGTCGATCAAGGCGCTGCAGGGCCAGGCCCGCGCCGTCTGGAGCGCCGTCGAGTTGGCCTGTGAACGGGAGGACTTCCGCCCCAAGCCGGGACGAGCGTGCTCGTGGTGCGGCTTTCACGCCTACTGCCCGGCGGTGGGCGGCGACCTGGCCAGCCTCCCCGCGAGCCCGTGACGCTCCAGGAGCGGTCGGCAACCGTCCGAGGATGGTCGCCCCCCACCATCAGCCTGCCCGAGGGCGGCCGGATGACGGCGTTCGACGAGCGCCTCGACGAGGCGTTCGAGCGCCTATTGCGCAACCGCCGGACTCCCGACATGGTCATGTACGCGGCCAGCGCTCTGGGCGACCACGGCCTGTTGTGGCTCCTGCTGGCCGGCGCTCAGGCCGGACGCCGCCGCCACGCCAACTGGCGCCGGCCTCTGATCCGAGCTGCGGCCGGTCTGGGCCTGGAGTCCGCCTTGGTCAACGGGCCGGTCAAGTGGGTGTTCCGCCGGTCCCGGCCCATCCACGACGGACCCCGCCCGATGCATCTCCGCCAACCGCGGACCAGCAGCTTCCCCAGCGGGCACGCCACCGCCGCCTTCTTCGCCGCCAGCCTCCTCGGCGAGGGCGACCCACTCCAGCCCCTCTACTACGCCCTGGCGGTGATCGTGGCTGCCAGCCGGTTGCACGTCAAGATCCACCACGCCTCCGACGTGGTGGGCGGGGCCATCATCGGCGCCGTGCTCGGCGAGATCGTTCGCCGGGCTGTGCCGCTCGAGGCCGCGGCCCCGGCGGGACCGGCCCGCGAGGAATCGCCGGCTTCTTGAAGCGGTTGTACCTGACATGGCCCTCTCCTTCGCTGTCACCTGGGATTACCGCTGCCCGTTTGCCCGCATCGCCCACGACCATCTGGTGACCGCCCTGACCGCCGGAGCCGACTGGGACGTGACGTTCCGGGCGTTCTCGCTCGACCAGGGCCACGTGGAGGAGGGCCAGACCCCGGTGTGGGACGATCCCGGCCTGTACCCGGGGCTGCTGGCCAACGAGGCCGGGATCGTGGTGCGCGAGCGCCAGCCCGAGCAGTTCCTGACTGTCCACGAAGCCCTGTTCTCCGCTCGTCACGACCGGTCCCTTGACACTCGCAAGCGGGAGGTCATCACCGAGGTGCTCGACGGCGCCGGGGTGGACGGCGGCCAGGTGATGGCCGAGATCGACGACGGTTGGCCGTTGGAGACGTTCCGCAAGGAGCACACCACCGCCGTCGACGAGCTGGACGTCTTCGGCGTGCCCACCTTCATCTCCGGGGACCGGGCGGCGTTCGTGCGTCTCCTGGAACGGCCTCACGGCGACGCCGAGGTGGCCAGGGCCACCGTCGAGCGGATCGTGGCCCTCCTGACCGGATGGCCCCAGCTCAACGAGTACAAGCACACCCGCATCGACCGCTGAGGGCTGGCCCGGCGTCGACCTGAAACCCGGTCCCAGGGGCGTGACCAGCACCCATAGGATCGGTCCGTGAGCTACGACGTGGTCGGCCTGCTCGGCCGCGGGGGCTCGGCGGTGGTCGAGCTGGCGGTCGACGATGCCGGCCGGCAGGTGGCCACCAAGCGCCTGGCGCTCTACGGGTCGGCCGCCCAGGTCCATGTGGCCCGCCAACGCCTCCGGCGGGAGGCGGAGATCCTGGGCAGCCTGGCTCACCCGGGCATCGTCGCCATCCTGGACGTGATCGACGACGGCAGCGAGGTCGTGCTGGTTCTGCCCGTCCTGGCCGAGAGCCTGGAGGACCGCGTCGAGCGTCTCGGTCCCCTGCCCCCCGCTGAGGTGGCCAGAGTAGGGCGCCTCCTCATCGACGCCCTGGCCGCCGCCCACCGCCAAGGCGTCGTCCACCGTGACATCAAGCCGGCCAACGTGCTCTTCGACGATGCCGGTCGACCGGCCCTCGCCGACTTCGGCGTGGCCGTGACCCGGGAGGTGACCGCCGGCCTGACCCAGGCGGGCACGGTGGTGGGCACCCCCATGTGGATGGCTCCCGAGCAGGCCAGGGGCGAGCCGACCGGACCGGCCAGCGACGTCTTCTCCCTCGCCGCCACCCTCACCTACGCCGCCACCGGTGCCGGGCCCTACGGGCCCGGCCCGGCAGCCGTGGTCATGGCCCGGGCGGCCCGCAACGAGATCCGGCCGGTGCCGCCGGAGGTGCCCAGCGTGCTGCGTCGCCCTCTGTTGCGCATGCTCGATCCCCGTCCCGAGCGGCGGCCGAGCGCGGCCGGCGTGCTCGGCGGGATGTCGGGGACCGCCCGGAACCCTCTCGTCCCCGAGCGACGGCGGCGAGCACTCCGGTGGGGGCGGGTCCTGGCCGACCTACCGCTGCGGGTGCTGCGCGGCCCGGGCGAGCCTGCCCGCCCGTCGTCGCGCCGACGTCAGGTCGTCTCCGTCGTCGCCGCCGCCTTCGGGATGGCCGCCGTCGGAGCGGTGATCGTCATCGCCCACACCGGTGGGATCCGTCCTCCGGCGGCGGGAGCGGCGACCCGGGCCGCGATCCCGGCGCCGGCCAGGACGTGCGTCCCCGAGCCGTACCTGCCGTGCGGTGACACCCTTGTCGCCCCCCACACCGATGGCCGGGCCTGCACGGCCGGCTGGTACGACCTCGACTCGATCGCCGCCAACGGATGTGAAGCCCACTCGGACTACCTGGCCGGAGCCGCTCTCGCCCCGGGCGTGCCCGTACGGGCCAACCTGGTACCGGCCTCGACGACCGATTCGTTCACCACCCATGTCAGCGGCCATGCCCTGAACCTGTGCTGGGGGGCGCTGCACGTCACCCTCGACGCGCCGGCCAAGACCGCCGAACGGCTCACCATCTGGGACAGGGCCCACCAGGTGACCAGTGCTCTGAGCGCTGACGGCAATCCGGCGACGGTGACCATCGGCAAGCCTTCGTGCTTCGGCGCCGACAGCAGGACCTTCCTGGTCACGGTGACCGGCGCCGCCGGGGA
>JALYVP010000171.1 GCA_030853185.1 Actinomycetota bacterium
CCCCAGGACGTCATGGTGGCGCTGGCTCCGGGGGGCCAGATCGACGATTCCCACCTCGATGCCATCCTCGAGGGTGACCCTCAGGACCTGGCTATCGCCGGGACGCCCACCAGTGGTCTGGTGGCGGACGTGGCTCGCCGAGCCGAGGCCCGCGGCGTGGCCGTCACCGTCCTGGAGGACGCCTGCGACGATCCCGACCCGGCCGCCCAGGAGGTCACGCTCAGCGGACCTCTGGGCGCCGACGCCATGGACACCGACACCTGGGCGGCCGGGATCGGACCACCCCGGCGCCGCCGTCGGCGGGTGGTCTTGGCCATATCGTCCGCCGTGGTGCTGGCGGTGATCATCACCGGTCTCGTCATCGCCCACAACGACGCCCGGAACTACTACGTGCTCAGCCCCGGCTCGGCTCCGATGCTCACAGCCGGCGCCGACTGCCGGAACCGCACCGACGGGAGCGCCGACCTGACCCTGGCCAACGGTCAGCCCTGCGCCCGCCTCATCGTGCCCCCCGGCCGCGACCACGGGATCAGTGGGGGCCTGTTCATGGTGGACGTGCTCGAAGGGCCGGCGACGACCTTCGACGACATCCTCAACCGGCTTCACCTGCTCAAGGCGGTGCACGATGGCAGCCAGTTGTTCCCGGCCAGCTCGATCCTGGGCAGCACCCCGGCAGACCAGCTCCCCTGCCAGAACACCCAGCAGATGGTCCAGGCCACCACCGACGCGCCGGTGGCCGCTCTGCACCACCTTGGCTACGACGTCCGACAGCAGGACTTCGGCGCTCAGATCGACCTGGTCATGCCCGGCTATCCGGCGGCGTCGGCCGGTCTGGCCTGCAACGACGTCATCAACTCGGTCAACGGTCTACCGGTCAGTTCCTCCCAGGACGTCTCGGCCAAGCTGGCCGGCGACAAGCCCGGCGGGACCGTCAGCCTGGGCGTCTCTTCGCCGGGCACGAAAGGCCCGGCGCAGCGCACCGTTCAGGTCCAACTCACGTCGGCCCCCGCCCAGCCCGGCGTGGCGTCGCAGCCCGACAAGGGCTTCCTCGGCGTCGAGCTCGAGACTCGCACCACCTTCAGCCTCCCCTTCGACGTCTCCATCCAGGTCGGCGACATCGGTGGTCCCTCCGCCGGGCTGGCCCTGTCGCTGGGGATTGTCGATCTGCTGTCGAACGGCCAGCTGACCGGGTCCCACAAGGTGGCGGCGACCGGCACCATCGCCCCCGACGGCACCGTCGGCGACGTCGGCGGCGTGGCCCAGAAGACCGTCGCGGTCCGCAGAGCGGGGGCCCAGGTCTTCCTGGTGCCGCCCCAGGAGTTGAAGGCAGCCCAGAGCGAGGCTGGAGGCAACCTGAAGGTCTACGCCGTCCAGACGCTCGGGCAGGCCCTCAGCGTGCTGGCCGGACTCGGGGGCAAGGTCCCGGCTCCCACCCCCGCCACCGCCTCCCCGAGCGGCTGAGCGACCTGCGGCCATGTCATCCGCCACCGCTCAGGTGTCCTTCGCCGCCGAGCTGATCACCATGCTCGTGGCCGCGTCGGGACTGGTGCTGGCCGCCCGCCGATCGGCGATGGTAGAGCGGACTCGGAACTCCCGGGGCCTGCTCGGTGTCGGGTTCGTGGTGCTCGGAGTCGGTGCGTTCCTCCACGGTTCCCTCATCCTCGCCGCCCAGCCCGGGACCGGACTGGCCCTGTCCCGGCTGGCGGCGGTTGCCTTCCTGCTGGCCGGGTCGCTCCGCTGGCAGGCGGGGCCCCGACCCCGGGCCTGCCTCTTCGCCGGTCTTGGCCTCGTCACCGCCGCCGCTGTCGTCGAGGTGGCCGGCTCATCGGTGGTGGCGGGCGACATCCTCCTGGCCGTGGGCGCGGCCAGCGTCGGCTTCCCCCTGATCGTTGCCGGTCGTCAATCCATAGCCACCCGGGTCGCCGTCGCCTCCGCCGGCACCCTGCTCCTGGTCCTGGTCGTCGTGTCGGTGGCGATGTCCGACGTCATCTCGTCATCGGTCACCAGCCAGGATCTCAACCGCCTGGCCCTGCGCGGCCGGAGCGAGGGCATCGAGGCGTCCAGGGCAGCCAACGTCGCGGCCAAGGACTCCCGCTTCGTGTCCGGCGACCTGCAGGGCTACTTCCGGTCATCCAACCCGAACCCGCTGGTCTCCCTGGGTGGCACCCAGGGAGTCCGGGATGACTCCGACCAGGCGGCGATCCGCGACCGGCTGAACCAGCTCAGCCAGCTCTACCCGGTCGGCGGGTTCGCCTACGTCCTGCCGGGCAACGCCCTCATCGTGTCGTCCGGAGGGTTGCCGGCAACGGCTCAGTCGGTGATGGCCACGCCCGGCTTGCAGCCATCGACGTGCTCGGGCCGAGAGCCAGGTCGGATCGTGGTCCGGGGCAACGCCGTGTGGGCGGTCGGAACGTTCCCCGAATGCGGTGCGGACGGCGCCCGGCTGCTCGGCACGGTGATCAGCGTCACGCCGCTCGACGACAGCTACCTGGTGCAGCGCCGGCAAGCGGACCCCACGGTCTCGCTGGCTCTGGTGGGCCGGGGCCAGGTGCTGGCCTCGAGCGGCAGCCAACCCAGCCGGAACGACCTGCGCCACATCGGCGCCGAGACTGACCGGTCGGGTGTGTCGAACACCACAACGGTTGGCGACCGGTACGTGAGCATCCAACCCATCGCCTCCGGCGCAGGATCCATCGGCAGCCTGGCGGTGGTGGCGTCGTCGTCCACCGCGATGCTGGTCTCGGCCACACAGAACCTGTTCCGAACGCTGTTCCTCATCGCCCTGGGGAGCACCCTGGCTGCCCTGGTGCTGGCCGTCGTAGTCGGTGAGCGCATCACCGCCGGGGTGCGCCGCCTCACCGATGTGGCGGGGCGGATCCAGGCCGGTCAGGCGTCGGAGCGGGTCGGCTCGCTCGGCCGCGACGAGGTCGGGGTGCTGGCGGCCGCCTTCGACTCGATGATCGACTCCGTCGAGGATCAAGCGTCCGCCCTGCGGACCGCCGCCGACGACGAGACGCGGCTGCGCAACCGGTTGGAGGCGGTGGTCGCCGGCATCGGCGACTCCCTTGTCGCCATCGATGTCGACGGAAGGGTCACCGAGGTCAATGCGGCGGCAGAGGAGCTCTTCGGCGTGCGGGTGGCCGACGTCCGAGGCTCGCCTGTCCACACCTTGATCGTGGGCCACGGAGAGGACGGCGCCTCGCTCGACGACCTTCTCGAGAGGCCCCCGGCGGCGGGCTGGGAGTCGCTGGCCACCGTCAAGGGGGCGGGAGATGGCGAGGTGCACGTCGCCATCTCCGCTGGTCCCGTCCGGGGGCCGGCCGGAGAGCTCATCGGTGCCGTCGTCGTCCTGCGGGATCTTCGCAGTGAGCAGGAACTGGAACGGATGAAGACCGAGTTCCTCTCCCGGGTGGGCCACGAACTGCGGACACCGCTCACCGTGATCATGGGCTACGTCGACATCCTGCTGCGTCGAGAGGTCGAGCCCGCTCGGGCTCGTGGCTGGCACGAGGAGATCTTCACCGGAGCCAAGAGGCTGCTGCGGATCGTGGAGATGCTCGAGTTCTTCGCCTCGTCGGGCGCCGGGCGGGTGCGGTTGCGGCCCGAGACGCTCGACGTGCGCTCCCTGGTGTCAGGGGTGGCGACCAAGTGGGGCGACCGTCTGGGGGAGGAGCATCCCGTTGTCCGCCGGGTCGACCCGGAGACGCCCCCCATCCTGGCTGATCGCCGCTGGCTGGTGCTCGCCCTCGACGAGTTGATCGACAACGCGGCCAAGTTCTCCTCGGTCGGCGGACGGATCTCGATCACCGCCGGTCCCGGGCCCGTCCACCGGCCACCGGGTGACCCTGCCGACCGGCTTCGCGCTCCGCTCGGCCGTGGGCGGCGCACGGTGGAGATCGCCGTCGGCGACCGGGGTGAAGGGATGACCGCCAAGCAGGAGGCCATGGCCTTCGGCGAGTTCACTCAGGCCGACTCTTCAGACACCCGTCGCTTCGGCGGCCTCGGTCTGGGGCTGGCGCTCGTCAAGCGGGTCGTCGAGGGACACGGGGGCACGGTGATGTGCCGGTCGGCACCCGGAAAGGGATCGACGTTCACCGTCCGGATGCCTGCCGACGCTCGGACCATGGAGAGCGAGCAGCGGCCCGGTCATCCCGGTGGCTCCCCGGCTCCCGCCGGCTCTCCCGCCACGGACGGCTCTTCCGCCACGGACGGCTTCCCGGCCGTCGACGGCGAGCCCTGAACATCGGAGATCCCCTCGGCGCATCCTCCACTGAGGGGGGTCTCCAGCCCTACATTTGACAGGTGACCTCCGAGCGAGCTCCCAGCGGTAGCGGTAGGGACCTCCTTTCCGCCGATCTGATCGGTCAGCGCAGCTTCGCCGTCGTCCGCCGGGGGTTCGAGCGAGATGAGGTCCAGGAGTTCCTCAAGCAGGTAGCAGCCGCGGTGCGAACCCTCCACCAGCGCGTGGAGGAGGCCGACGAGGCCCGCCGGGAAGCCGAACAACGGGCCTTGCACCCCGAGATCAACGAAGACGTCCTGATGGAGCGGGTAGGGGAGGAAACGGCGAGCATCCTGCGGTCGGCGCGCGCCGCCGCCGGGGACATGCGCACCCGGGCGGCAGAGGAAGCCACGCGGATCGTCGACGAGGCCCACCAGCGGGCCGGCGACATCCGCGGGGAGGCGGAGACGGCCATGGCTCGCAGCGTGGAGGAGGCCAACCGCTCAGCCGAGGAGCTCCGGGCGGCAGCCAAGGCGGCCGGCGATCAGATGGTGGAGCGCGCTCGTCACGAGGTCGAGTCCCTCCGCCAGATGGCCGAGCAGGAGCGGAAGCTCACCATCGAGGGGGCCCAGGCGATCCGGGAGAAGATCCTGGCCGACCTCGGCCGTCGCCGCCGGGTGGCGACCGTCCAGATCGAGCAGTTGCGCGCCGGCCGCGAGCGCCTCCTCGAGTCCTACGGCGTCGTCCGGCGCACGCTCGAGGAGGTCCAGGACGAGCTGCAGCGTGCCGACGCGGAGGCGCGGGGTGCAGCCGAGCAGGTGGGTCGGGGTCGGGACGAGGACGACTCGCTGGATCTCCTGCCGGACCTGGTCGGCGCCGCCGCCACGACGGACGAGACCGGCACGGGAGCGACCGGTGAGGAGCCGGCCGCGGCCCCGGACGATCCGGTCCCGGTGACCCCTTCGGTGGAGGAGCCGGCCGCCGGCGACGAGGCTCCTGTGCCGGACGTCCCTGACGCGGTCGCCGAGGCGGCGGGTCACGCCGACAACCTGGCGGCGGATGGAGGCGAGGAACCGGCGCCGGCGGAGGAGGTCACCGGGTCGGAGTCGGAGACGCCCGGGTCAGAGTCGCCCGGGTCAGAGGGGCCCGGGTCAGAGTGGCCCGGGTTGGAGGCCGGCGACCAGACGGGGCAGAGCAAGCGCAAGACGGGCCAGCGCCGGTCGCCATCGCGGCCTGCGTCGCGGCGCCGGGAGGTCCCGGGCGAGCAACCGCCGACCGCGGTAGGGCGGCCTTCGTCCGCGATGACCAGCGGCGTCGATGAAGCCAAGGAGGCGGCGGCATCGGCCGAAGATGCGGCCTCCGCTCATGTCGTCACCGCCCCCGAGCCCGGTTTGGCGGCTGACGACGCGGTCGAGGGAGAGGGCGAGGGTGCGCAGGTGGTGGCTGGGACCGAGCCGACCGAGCCGACCGAGGCGGGCCAGGACGACGGTGGCACAGGGTCCCCAACCGTGGATGGGCTCTTCGCCCGCATTCGCGCCGGCCGGGAGGAGGCGGTGACCCAGGCTCGCCAGGTGCTCAGCGGGCAGACCATCTCGAGTGAGTCGGCACCGGGCTCCGATGACGACACGGATTCCGGACTCGCTCGCACGACCGAGGACGAGGCCCTCCTGGAGCGCCGGGAGGCGACCCTCGGTGAGGTTGAGGTGATCCTGACCAGAAAGCTCAAGCGGGCCCTTCAGGACGAGCAGAACAGCCTGTTGGACCGCCTGCGGAGCTCCCGGGGCGAACCCGACCCGGGCACGCTGCTCGGTCCCGTCTCCGAGCACCGTCAGCGCTACATCGACGCGGCCCTTCCCCAACTTGAGCTGGCCGGACGGGCAGGGTCCCGTTTCGCCCTCGAGGTGATCAGGAATGATGGTCGAAAGGTCGGGGCTCCCAAGCGACCGGCGAAGGTCGACGACCTGGCAGCCGAGTTGGCCGTCACCCTCAGCGATCAGATCCGGCGTCGGGTCGAGCAGGCCGTGGAGTCGGAGAGGGGCGACGATCATGCAGCCATGACCGAGGCTCTGGGTGCCGCCTACCGGGAGACCAAGACCCAGCGGGTGGAGCGCACCGCCGGAGATCAGGTGACGGCCGCCTTCTCCCGGGGCATCTGGGAGGCGGCCGGGGACCGCGTCCCGCTGCGCTGGGTGGTCGAGGACATCGACGGGCCCTGCCCTGACTGCGACGACAATGCGCTCGCCGGGGCCCTGCCCCGACACGAGGGTTTTCCCACCGGCCAGGCCCATCCCCCGGCTCATACCGGGTGCCGGTGCCTGGTCGTGCCGGACCTCCGCTGAGAGGCCTCGCAGACTTGCCTTCGCTACGGTGACCACCCACCGATAGGCTCCCCGTTCGCATGCGAACCCCCGCGGATCTTCCCCGTCGTCTGCCGCGCACCTCCCGGCGGTTCCGGATCGGTGTTCTGGTCGTCATCGTGGTGGCGATCGTGCTGCTGACATCGCTGCGGGGACTGGCTCGTTTCTGGACCGACTACCTGTGGTTCTCCGAGGTGCACTTCACCTCCGTGTTCCGCGGTGTGCTGCTCACCAAGATCGCCCTGGCCGCGGTCTTCGTCGTCATCTTCTTCGCCATGCTGGCGGTCAGCCTCACGGTCGCCGACCGAGTGGCGCCGGAGGTGCCGGCGGTCGGACCGCAGGATGACCTGGTGGAGCGGTACCGGGAGATCCAGACCAGGCGGGGACGGTTGATCCGCCTCGCCACCGCCGTGGTCTTCGCCCTGTTCGCCGGGGTGGGCGCCAACAAGGAATGGAACAACTGGGACCTGTTCCGCTATCACGTCAACTTTCCGAGCTCCGACGCCCAGTTCCACCAGAACGTCGGGTTCTACGTCTTCCAACTTCCTTTCATCGAGTGGCTCCTGAACTGGGTGTTCCTGGCCATCATCGTCGTCTTGATCGTCACGGTCGTCGCTCATTATCTCAACGGCGGCATTCGGCTCCAGTCCCCGTCGCAGCGCTCGACGACCGCAGTCAAGACCCACGTGTCGGTGCTCCTCGGGATCCTGTCCCTCGTCAAGGGGGTGGACTACTACTTTCAGCGCCTGGAGGTGGTCCTCTCCCGCAAGCACCTGGTCGACGGTGCGACGGCGACCGGCGTCCACGCCGAGATCCCGGCCAAGTACCTCCTGATGGCCATCGCCGTGATCGCCGCCGCCCTGTTCTTGTGGAACATCCGCCAGCGGGGTTGGACGCTGCCGATCGTGGCGGTTGTGGTCTGGGCACTGGTGTTGGTGCTGGTCGGCGGGGTCTATCCAGCCGCCTACCAGGCCCTGCGGGTGAGCCCCTCCGAGCTGACCCGGGAGACGCCCTACGTCCAGCGCAACATCGACGCCACCCGAGCCGCCTACGGGCTGAGCAACGTGGCGGTCAATCAGAAC
>JALYVP010000172.1 GCA_030853185.1 Actinomycetota bacterium
GTTTTGGAGGTCCAGGGCGTTCCCGATGGCCAGGACCGGGTCGCCGGCCTGCGCCTTCGAGGAGTCCCCGAGGCTGACCGTAGGCAGCCCACTCTCCCCCTTGATCTGGATGAGGGCGATGTCCTTGGCCGCGTCTTCGCCGACGAGGGTGGCGGCAACCGTGCCGCTCCGGCCGTTGAGCGTCACGGTGATGGTGCTGGATCCCTCGAGCACATGGGCGTTGGTGAGGACCAGACCCGAGGAGTTGATGATCATCCCGGTACCGGCTGCGGCGGTGGTGCTGCTACCGCCACCGCCACCAAACGGATTGTTCCCGTTGCCGAAGATGGGCGATGGGCTGACCGAAGTACCCGTCGTGTGAATGTCCACCAGGGCGGGCTCGATCTTGGCGATCAGGGCCTGGGCGCTCGACGGTTCGGTCGACAGGGCGACGGGGGAGGTGGCGATGTGGGACGGGACGGCGGCGACCCTGCTCGAACCGTTTGCCACCAGAGCCGACGTGGCGGCCCCGGCTCCGCCGCCGGCGACGAGGGCGACGCCGAGGGCGAGAGCGCCGAAGCGGCGCCGGACGGCGCTGCCACCGGGGCGATGACCATCGCCAGGAGCGTCCCCGGAGGGCGAGAACGAGTCCCCGGAGGGCGAAGACGCAACACCTTCAGCGTGATAGCCGGGCGCCCCGTACCCTTGCGCCCCGTACCCTTGCGCCCCGTACCCTTGCGCCCCGTACCCTTGCGCCCCGTACGCCGGCATCTCGGAGGTGGGTGGCTCGGGCTGCTCCCAGGGGGAGCTCCCGGCCGGGTGAGGCCAGTGGGAGGGGGTGCCGCCCCCGTCGTAGGGCCAGGAGGATGGGGAAGAGGGCGGCGGCGGGGGGGACTGATCGGAGCTCGCGGGCTGCCCGTACCAGGGCGTGGGGTCGGGGGCGGGGGTCTGGTGCTCGGAGCCGGGGGTGGTGTCGTCGTTCGTCATGGTGACTCCTCTGAGGGGAACGAGCCCCAGTCAAGGGGATAATCCTCAGAGCCAGCTGAGACCACCATGACAACTGACTGAAAGTCCCCGCGACGAATCCTGAGATCAGCGGCCGGCGCCGGTCGGCTCCGCCGGTCGTGTGGCGGGAGTCACCGCGCCAAAGACGGCAGCACCGTTGTATGTGCCATCACCCGATGATACGGTCGAAGAGTTACTGAGAGTAGGGAAAGAGAGGCCATGAAGCCCGCACCCGTCACCATCAACGGATCGACCGCACTTGTCACCGGCGCAGGAAGCGGAATCGGCCGGGCTACCGCCCTGGCTCTGGCCGCCGCCGGCGCCCACGTCCTCGTCGCCGACGTGGACCTGACCGGCGCTGAGAAGACGGCGGCGGATTGCGGAGGGCAGGCCTTCGGAGTCGATGTGAGCGACCCCGAACGGGTCGGTGCCCTGGCCACCGAGGTGATCGCGGGACACGGTGCGCCCGACATCGTGGTCAACAATGCCGGAGTCGGCATGTCCGCCCGGTTCTTGGACATGGACCTCGATGACTGGACGTGGATCATCGGCATCAACCTCCTGGGTGCCGTTCACGTCTCCAAGGCGTTCGGCCCAGCCATGGTCGAGCGGGGCTCGGGACACGTGGTCAATGTCGCCTCCGGGCTGGCGTACACGCCCCGGGCCACCGAGCCCGGCTATGTGACCACCAAGGCCGCCATCTTGGCCTTCACCCAGTGCCTGAGGGCCGACTGGCACGATCGAGGCGTCGGTGTGAGTGCCATCTGCCCGGGCGTCATCAACACCAACATCGTGCGCTCCAACACCCGCTACAAGGGTGAGCGAGCCGACGCCGGGACGGTCAGCAACATCCAGAAGGCATTCAAGCGGGGCCACCCACCCGAGAAGGTCGCCGAGGCCATCGTCGACGCCGTCCGGCGCAACCGCAGTGTCGTGCCGGTTGGCTTCGAGGCTACGTTCGGCTGGGTGACCCGCAGCCTGATCCCGACCCGCCTCGCCGACCTCGGCGCCCGCACCCAGATCCGAGGCCTCTGAGTGAGGCCGGGCCGAGCGACAAGCAGCCGAGCGACAAGCAGCCGAGCGACCCGCAGCCGAGCGACCCGCAGCCGAGCGACGGGAGCCCGAAACGGCCGGCGCCTGCTGACCCTCGCGGTCCTGGTCGGCGCGGCCACGCCGACGCTGGCCCGCCGGCGATGGGCAGTCAACCCCGATCCGACCGGCGGTGCCCCCCTCGATCTCCCGCCCGGCACAGAGGTGGCCGTCCCGACCAGCGACGGCGGCCGCCTGGCGGTGTGGGTCATGGGTCCCGACGACGGCCCCGCCGTGGTCTGCGCCCATGGCTGGACAGGCGAACGGCGCATCTGGGCGGCTCCGGCCCGTCGGCTGGTGGCGGCCGGGCGGCGGGTGGTCGTCTACGACCAGCGAGGTCACGGTGCGTCGACGGCCGGCCACGATGGTCTCACCATCGCCGCCATCGGCGCCGATGTGGCCTCGGTGCTCGAGCATCTCGACCTGCATGACGCCGTGGTGGCCGGTCACTCCATGGGCGGCATGGCCGTGCAGTCGTTCGCCATCGAGCACTCTGACGTCCTGGCCGAACGGGTCCTGGCCCTGGCCCTCCTCTCGACCGCCGGGGCGGAGATGGGCCTGAGAGCCCTGGACAGATCGGCGTCGTCGCTCGTCGGGAGTGTGGCGGTCACCAGAGCCATGGAGAACCCGAGGATCGGTCCGTTCCTGGTGCGCGGCTCGTTCGGCGCTCGCCCCGCACTGGCGGCCATGCGGGCCACGACGGAGTCGTTTGCCAGGGTCTCCCCGACCACCAGGAAGAACTTCCTGGACGCCATCGCCACCATGAACCTGCACCCCCACCTGGGGGCCATCAGGGCCACCACCGCGGTCGTCTCCGGCACCCGGGACACGTTGGTGCCCCACACCAGGAGCAGAAGGACCGGCGCGCTCATCGTCGGCGCCTGGTTCATCCCCATCAAGGGCGCCGGTCACCAGCTGCCCTTCGAAGCACCCGACCGTCTGGCCGACATCCTCATCGATCTCGGCCGCACCGAATCCCCCCGTGAGGCGTCATGACCGCCGTCGACAACCCCGCCCCGAACGCCACCGGCGTTGCCATCGAGCGGGTCGAGATCGTCGTCATCGGCACTGGGTTCGCCGGCCTGGCCATGGCCTCCCGGCTCCTCACCGAGGGCTTCACCGACCTCGTGGTGCTGGAACGGGCCACCGAGGTCGGCGGCACATGGCGGGACAACACGTACCCGGGAGCGGGCTGCGACATCCCGTCCCACCTGTACTCGTTGTCGTTCAACCCCAACCCGGGTTGGTCCCGGGACTACTCCCGCCAACCAGAGATCCTCGATTACCTGCGGGACTCGGCCGATCGCTTCGGGGTGACGCCCCACATCCGCTTCGGCCACACCGTCACGGGGGCGGCGTGGGAGGACGGGGAAGCCCGCTGGACCGTCACCACCGACCGCGGTCGGTTCTCTGCCCGCTTCCTCCTCGCCGGGGCCGGACCTCTGGCCGAGCCGGTGCTGCCCGACATCCCCGGCCTGGCGGAGTTCGCAGGCCGGGTGTGGCACTCGGCACGCTGGGACCACGATGCCGACCTGCGCGGCTCGCGAGTCGCCGTCATCGGGACCGGGGCGTCGGCCATCCAGTTCGTGCCCGAGATCCAGGCGGAGGTGGACCACCTCACCCTGTTCCAGCGCACCCCGCCGTGGATCCTGCCCCGGTGGGACAAGCCCATCGGCTCCCGCCGGCAACGCCTCTACCGGCTGTTCCCCCCGGCCCAGAAGCTCAGCCGAGCGATGTTGTTCTGGCGCCAGGAAGCGCTGTTCATCGCCTTCAAGGGGGCGGGCCGCCGGTTCCGGCTGGTGGAGACGTTGGCCCGCAGCTACCTGAAGAGCCGGATCAAGGATCCGGCGTTGGCGGCCAAGGTCACCCCCACCTATGCGCTGGGCTGCAAGCGGATCCTGATGTCCGACGACTACTACCCGGCCCTGACCAAGGCCAACATCGAGGTGGTGACCGACCGCATCACCGAGATCACCGCCTCGGGGGTGCGGACCGCCGATGGCACTGAGCACCCGGTGGACACGATCGTCTTCGGGACCGGCTTCCACGCCGTGGACCCGCCCATGGCGGAGTTCACCACCGGCCGGGACGGGGTCGTCATGGCCGAGGCATGGAAGGACGGCATGGAGGCGTACAAGGGGACGACGGTGGCCGGGTTCCCCAACCTGTTCTTCATCATCGGGCCCAACACCGGCCTCGGGCACAACTCGATGGTCTACATCATCGAATCCCAGGTGGCCTACATCATGGACTGCCTGCGCAGGACCCGTGACCAGGGCATCGGCGTGGTCGAGGTCCGCAGGGACGCCCAGGACCGGTGGAACGAACAGATCCAAGAGGAGATGTCGGGGACGGTCTGGATCCAGGGGGGTTGCACCAGCTGGTATCTGGACCGGGGCCGCAACACCACTCTGTGGCCCGGCTACGCCAGCCAGTTCCGCAAAGCGACCCGCCAGTTTGACGCCGCCGCCTACGACCTGCGGCGCTCGAAGGTCCCGGCGACCGCCTGACCGGCGGCCGGGGCCGGCGGGCGGGGATCAGTCGAGGAGATCCCGGATGACCATGCCGGTGCGCGGCTTGGGGGCGAAGAATGTGGTCTTCGGTGGCATCCGCACCCCACCCTGGGCCACCCCGGCGATCTGGTCCACAGAGGCCGGCCGCAACAGCACGGCGGCCTGAGCCCGGCCGGCGATGGCCTCGGCGGCGGCGTCGAACCACCCGTGCTGGAAGGTCACGGTGACGTCGGGGAAGGTGGCCAGGGCCACATCCAGGCGGCTGGAGTCGAGATCGTGGACGGCCGCGTCGCTCACCGCCGGGCGGGGCCGGGCCAGCCACGCCCCCGACGCGGTCACCACCGCCAGGGCACCGGCGTCAGCCATCCGTCCGATGATCGACGAGTCGGGAGCCGCGGTCGGCGTCAGGTCGAAGAACGGGTCGAGGGCGCCCAGCAGGTCGAAGCCGGCGGGCAGGTCCGAGATCAGGCGGTGGATGGCCTGGACCGACAGCTGTTCGCCGGCCAGCTCCACGACCAGGGCCATGACCGCATGGTGGTCCCCAGGTTGGGCGCCGGCCTCCACCTCGTAGGCCAGGGCCGTCTCGTAGCGGTGATGGCCGTCGGCCACCAGCACCGGTCCGCCGCCGACCAACTCGGTGATGGCTGCGACCCGCTCCGGCTCGGTGATGGGCCACAGCTCGTGGATGACGCCCCGCTCGTCGGTGGCATGGCTCGAGGGGTGGACGGGAGGCTCGCAGAGGGCGGCCAGGCCGGTCTCGGGGGTGAGGACCCAGATGGGCGACAGGTTGGCTTTCGCCGCTCGTAGGAGCTCCAAGCGGTCGGTCTTGGCCTTGGGTGTGGTCTCCTCGTGGGGGAGAATGCCCTCCCCGGGTGGCTCCAACCCCAAGGCGCCGATCACCCCGACGCTGGAACGGGCCGACCCGCTCGGGCTGCGGAAGGACATCCGGTAGCCGTAGAAGGCGGCGCGGTGCTCACGGAAGAGGACCCCGCCGTCGCGCCAGGCGTCGAGGAGGGCGGCGGCACCGCGGTAGGCGTCAGGGCCTTCGGGCAGCTCGAGGCGCACCACGTTGCACGAGCTGCGGTGCACCAGCGCCTCGCGCTGGCTCTCGCTGATGACGTCGTAGGGCGGGCAGACCACGTCGTCCAGGGTGCTGATGTGGGACGGTGAGTAGCGCAGACCGGCGAACGGTTCGAAGCGAGGCATGCCTCTTTCGTACTAGAACGAGGTAAAGGATGCTCTGGGTCTTCGATCTCGACGGGGTGATCTGGCTCGGTGGCGAGCCCATCGCCGGTTCGGCGGCGGCCGTGGATCGCATCCGCCGAGCCGGTCACCGGGTGGCCTTCGTCACCAACAACTCCGGCCCTACCCGCTCCGAGTACGTCAAGATGCTCGCCGGTGCCGGGGTGGAGGCAGCCGAGGCGGAGCTGGTGACCTCCGCCCAGGCCGGCGCTTCCCTCTTCGCCATGGCCGAGCGGGTGGCGGTGGTCGGCGGTGACGGGGTCCTCGAGGCTCTGGCCGACCGGGGCGTCACGGTCGTCGAGCCGGACGACGACCCTGCCGGGGTGATCGTCGGGCGGACCCTCGACCTCGATCACGACCGGCTGGCGGCGGCAGCCACGGCCATCCGGGGAGGAGCCCGCTTCGTCGCCACCAACACCGACCCCACGTTCCCGACGGCCTCCGGCCTGCTGCCGGGCGCGGGCGCCCTGGCCGCCTTCGTGGCCACCGCCTCCGGTGCCAACCCCGAGGTGGCCGGCAAACCCCACCGGCCGGTGGCCGATCTGGTCCGGGACCGCTTTGGCCCCGTCGATGTCATGGTCGGCGATCGCCCCGACACCGACGGTCTCTTCGCGGCCATGATCCACGCCCGCTTCGCTCTGGTGCTCAGCGGGGTGACACCACGGGCCGAGATCCCTGCCGACCCCGCCCCCGATCTCGTCGGTGCCGACCTGGCGGCCATCACCGATCAGATCCTCGGTCCGCGCTAGCGACGGCTCCCCTGCGCCCCGGGGGGGCCCGCGGCCAGAAGGCGAGGGAGTTCCCCCATGGAGGAGAACACGACCGATGCGGCGATCAACCGGGGCGCCGGCGTCACGGCCGCGTAGCCAAACACCGACATCCCGGCGGCATTGGCGGCCTCCACCCCGAGTGGGCTGTCCTCGATCACCGCGCAGCGCCACGGCCGGGCCCCGAGGGCGGCGGCGGCGTGGAGGAACAGATCGGGGGCCGGCTTGCCTCGCTCCACGTCCTCGGCGCTGAAGATGCGCCCCTCGAAGCGGTGGGCCAGACCGGCGAGGGTGAGGGAGCGGCGGACGCGTTCGTGGCCACCCGAGGACGCCACGCACACGGGCACGCCCAGGCCGCTCACCACCTCGGCCACCCCGGAGACGGCGACCAGTGAGGTGTCGAACGCGGCAAACAGGCGGCGGTGATAGACGTCCTCGAAGTCCGCTGGAACAGCGACCCCCTCCGCCTCGACCACGGCCCGGACCCGCCCGAGGGAGGACCCCAGGTGCCGCTCGACGGCTTCGTCGGTCGTGGTCGGCCGGCCGTAGCCGGTGAGCAGATCGCCGAGGATGGTGTTGGCCATCCGCTCGCTGTCGACCAGCACCCCGTCGTTGTCGAAGATGACCAGGTCCCACGTGGGCACCAGCCCAGTCTGGCCCGTTTGACGCGTGAGGTAGCATGAAAACATGACCGATGACAGGTTCAAGCGGTACCAAGAAGCCGGTAACGACTTCCTTGAAACGGCCCGCGCTCGAGCCGAGGACTTTCTGCGGGAGCTGGCCAAGGCCACCGAGTCGACCCAGAAGCAGGCCCAGGACCAGGTCGACGATCTGGTGGCCGCCGGCCGTCGGGGCACCGACCAGATGATTGACCTCGTTCGTCGCGAGGTGGAGTCACAGCTGTCGCAGTTGGGGGTCGTCACCAAGGCCGAGTTCGAGGCGTGGAAGCGGCGGCTGGGCGGAACCCCGGCGACCAAGAAGGCCTCGGGCACCAAGTCGGCCCCGGCCACCAAGAAGGCCTCGGG
>JALYVP010000173.1 GCA_030853185.1 Actinomycetota bacterium
CCCCAGTCCAGCACACCCCAAAACTTCGGTCATTGTCACACATCAATTATCGTATAATCAAGCTCACGATCAGCGGATTTCCCCTTGATCTACAAGGGTTCTTCATCCCTATGCCAGGAGTCCTGGATCCTTCCCAGCTAGTGGGAGTCCGCTACCTCAGCCAGCAATTCGTCGAGCAACTCTGCGCCTCCGACGGGGTATCGGACAACCTTCTCGAGGAAATCGAGCGAGTGGTGTTCGCGTCCATTCCGGTGAGCAACCGACAAGGCGCCACCAGCTTCCAGGACCTTCTTGCCATCTGCCTCCAGGCATCGAGGGGCAGAGAGAGGGACGAACTTGAGGCCATCGCCGAGGTCAGCGAGCGGATCACCACCGAGCGGGCGCATCGAGACTCGATCAAGGCACTCACGGAGCGGCTGGGGCTGGAGCGCAACTCTCTCAGCCTGCTCGACAAGCGAATAGGTGAGATGACCAAAGTCGGTGCGAAAGGCGACAACGGAAGGCTGGCGCTGGTCAGCGAGGCCCTCGAGCGCCAACTCGCAGCGCTCCAGAGCGTCGAGCGGAGGCGCACGGAGCGGTCGAGCTTGAAGGAACGCGTAACTTCAGCCCGCACCACGACCTTCCGGACCCTGTTCGATGGCCTGCGATCCAACCACCCCCGTGTGGGCCTTACGGAGGAGGAGTGGGCCTACTTCGAGCCGCAGTTCTCCGGGCCAGTGGACGACGTCCTCACCGTGGCTATCGCCAAGGCCACCACGGAGGAGAGCGCGGCCAGAGGGGCCTCCACCAAGAAGGACCGACCGGCACTCGACGGTGTCCGACCTGACCAGCTCTCTGCCCTGCCGGTCGCTGACCTGGCCGCCGAACAGCAAAGGCTCCAGGCCCTCATAGGGCTCGACCGGGAGCGCTCCGACAACCTCAAGAAACTGAACCAACAGGCGTCCGAGGTACGGGCCCGGGTGCAGCAGTTCGAGGACCAGTTAGCACACGCGCAGGGAGCCCCGGAGCGAATGACTGCGCTCATGAAGCAGCGGCTCGGCCACTACGCCGCCTACTTCGACGCCCTCCTGCAGGAGGAGAGCGCACTGCGGAAGCTGTACGAACCCCTCGAAGAGCTGCTGTCGGTGTATGGCGGTACGACGGCCAAACTGAGGCTGACCGTCCGGCGCAAGGTCGATCTCGGCCGCTGGGCTCAGCAGGGCGAGGACCTGCTCGACCTACGCGGCGCAGTGTTCAAGTCGGGAACCCTCAGGAAGGTCGCGGAAGACGCGCTCCTCGACGCGTGGGAGTCAGGTGACGGCCAAGCAGCAGCCGACGCGATCGCGGCCTTCTCGCGGGCGCACAGCCAGGACTTCCGCAAGCAGCGCCGGTCCGGGGCGGACGATCCGGAGGGGCGCCAGTGGGAGCGGAACCTTAGCGGGTGGCTCTATAGCGCGAAGCACATCCGCCTCAGTTACTCGCTGGTATACGACAAGTTGCGCATCGAAAGCCTGTCCCCGGGGACTCGGGGCATCGTCCTACTGCTGCTCTATCTTGCGGTCGATCAAGCAGAGTCCGATCCATTGATCATCGACCAGCCGGAGGAAAACCTCGACCCGGAGTCCGTCTACTCCGAGCTCGTTCAGCTGTTCCGGGACGCCAGCCGCCGTCGGCAGATCATCATGGTTACCCACAACGCCAACCTCGTCGTCAATACCGACGTTGACCAGGTCATCGTCGCCCAGTGCGAGAACTTCGAGGACGGCAAGCTGCCCGAGCTCCGCTACACCAGCGGCGGGCTGGAGAACCCGCACATCCGAGAGCTGGTCTGCGAGGTGCTCGAGGGCGGCGCTGAAGCCTTTAGGCAGCGAGCGCGACGCCTACGCATCTCGATGTAGTTACGGAGGAGGCGGCGCGCGCGATCCTGTCTCAGTGTCCCATGACAGAGCGCGCTCGCCTAAAACCCATGATCGCTCAGGCGCCTCAGTTGTAACGGGGGTCAGCGCGTTTGTGGATGCACATCCGTGAGGACCGCGTGACCCCAATAGACGGAATAACGAGTGAGGCGGAAGGAATGGGCGGCAGAGAACGAAGCAGGCGGCTCGCTCGATGCTGCCTCATCGGCGATGGCCCTGCACCCGTTTTTGACACCGAAACCATGGCACACGACTTGATGGCGCCCGCCCGTCAGAGCGGTGCCACACGTATGGATTGACCCGTGGCCGTGAAGGTAGCCGACGCGGGCGCTCCGGAACTGGAGTGCAGATGAGCCACCCCGAACGACGGCCTGCCTGAGGACCGGAGCCGCACAGATCGGCACCTCGGGCGTGGTCCCAGCGTCCGAGAACTCCGCCGGCGTTCCGGTCTTGGCGTGTGACCGTTCCGATCATCCGGCAGCGGTAGGTCCGGCCAGGACGTAGTCGACCGCGTCGCGGGTCTCGTCGTCGCTGTCGGGCCACAGATGACCATAGGTGTCGAGGGTCTCCATGGCCGACTGGTGGCCGAGGCGCTTCTGGACGGCCTTGACCGAGCAGCCCGGGGCGATGAGCAGCGAGGCGTAGAAGTGCCTCAGGTCGTGGAACGTCGCCCAGGGCGGCAGCCCGGCTCGATCAGCGGCCCGGTGCCACATCTCGCCGGCGGTGTTGCGTCGCAGGGGCCGGCCGGCGGTGTTGGTAAAGACCAGCCCGCTGGTCCCGGGCCGGTAGCGGGCCAGGTGTTCGGCCAGGGCGGAGCCGACGACGTCGGGGATGGGCACGGTGCGGAAGCCCGCCTTGCTCTTGGGTGGCCCGAACTCGGGTGGGCCACCGCGGGCGGAGACGAGTTGGCGGTCGACGCGCACGCTGTGGCGGAGGAAGTCGACCCGGTCGACGGTGAGGCCGAAGCACTCACCTTGGCGCAGCCCCATGCCCGCAGCGAAGACGATCAGCGCCTTGTAGCGGTTCGGAACGGCGGCGGCCAGGGCCGAGACCTCGGCCACGCTGAGGGGCACGACCTCGGTGTCGGTCTTCTTGGGCAGGGCGATGCGCACGCAGGGGGAGGCGGCGATGATTCGGTCGCCGACGGCGGACTTGAAGATGGTCGACACCCACCGGTAGGCCAGCTCGACTGAGGCCGGGGCCAGGGTGGCGCTGAGGGTCTTGACCCAGGCCTGGATCTCGCTGCGGCGGATGGCGCCGATGGGCCGGCGGCCGAGGGTGGGGTAGGCGTGGATGCGCAGGTAGCTCTCCGCTGCGACGGCGGTGCCGGTCGATGCACCTGGACCACTCGCCAGGCCTCGGCCACGTCGCGGAAAAGCATCCGGGCCCCGGCCGGGTCGACGTAGAGCCCGTGGGCCAGGTCGCCGCGGATCCCGTCGAGGAACCGCTCGGCGTCTCCCTTGCGGTCGAACTGCCGGGTCCGTTGCGGTCCGCCGGGGTACTCCCGCCACCGGGCCCGGTAACCCCCTCCGGGTCGCTTGTCGATGCTCGCCATCGGTGCGCTCCCACCTCCTTCAGGACCGTGTTTTGATCCTCAATTAGTCCTCAAGTCCTCAGAAAGTCCTCAGGTCAACGGCGACTTTCAGTGTCTTCCAGACAGCAGCGGTCAACAGAGGATAACACGTAACTGCAGGTCAGGGGCAGTTTATCGTTGTCTGGATCGGTGTGGTGACGGTGAGTCGGTCTGTAGGCGGGATTCTGTCCACCGGCCCGTTTCCGGACCGGATGGGTGGCCATCCATCTATGCGGTCTACCTGGGGACATTGGCCGGGCCGACCGTCCCCTGCTCGACCTTGCTCCGAGTGGGGTTTACCGAGCCGCCCGGGTCACCCCGGACGCTGGTGCGCTCTTACCGCACCGTTGCACCCTTACCTGTGACGGCCGAAGCCGTCCATCGGCGGTCTGTTCTCTGTGACACTTTCCTGCGGGTCGCCCCGACTGGCCGTTAGCCAGCACCCTGCCCTGCGGAGTCCCGACCTTCCTCGACCGGGTCCACGCCCGGCCGCGACCACCCGACCGACTCACCGTCGCCACCAGCCTAACCCGGCTGACCCGTTCCGGTCACCCGGTGACGGCGTCCACCACATGCACCAACCGGGTCGCAGGGTCTCGCCTGAGCGCCTCGGCCGCCGGGTGCTCATCGACCCGATGGAGCCGGGCCGGCGCCAAGCCGGCGGCGTCGAGAGCGGCAACCGCCTCGGCGGGGGAGCTGAAGTGCAGGTGGACCTGACCTCGCACGAACACGGACAAGGCGCCCATCGCCATCCCCGTCAGGACGTTCTCGTTCCCGTTCTGGAGGATGATGTCGCTCAGGTACACACCGTGGGGGAATGCCCTGACCGTCCCGGCCACCCTCTCCCACAGGGCGGTCACGGCCTCGGTGGGGAAGTAATTCACCAAACCTTCGGTGACGATGGCCACGCCCCGGTTGACGTCGAGCCCGGACGCGATGGCGGGGAGCGAGTTCGGACCGTTGTCCGTGAAGGCGTCGATCTCGACGACCTGATGATGCTCGGTGACCGCCCCGATCGACCCGAGGAGCCGGGCTTTGGTGGCCGCCATGTCCGCCAGGTCGGCCTCGATGTAGGTAAGCCGGTCACCGTAGCGGCGGCTGAAGGTCAGGCCCCGAGGCGACAGCCCGCACGCCACCTCGATGACCTGGCTGATGCGACCATCGTCGATGGCGGCGGACAGAAGGTCGTCGATCACCAGGTGGCGTCCGAGGAGAAGGCCATCGAGGGTGGGAAGGCCCAAGCGGCCGGCGAGGGCCATCGGGACGCGCAACGAGTCGAACAACATCCCGCCCGTGGTGGTGGCCAGGGCATCATCGGACAGGCCGGCGTGCACCCACGCGTACCCGGTGTAGTGGCCTGTTGGGCTGATGGCGGAGGCAGAACGGGACCGGCGCATGATCGAGCCAAGCTACGCGCCAGCGAGCATGGCTCATCTTGTCGATGCCCTCGGGTCGAAGACCCAGACCTGGGAGGTGCTCGGACCAGAGAGGACCGTGGTCACCGCTCCGGCCCCGGCGGCGACGGAGACCGTGCGCAGCCCGGCGGGCGCAGGCCCCGGCTCGGGGCCGACCGAGGCCCAGCGACCGATCCGTCCACCGTCGACGGGGGCGGTCCAGAACACGGGCCGTCCGCCCCCGACCCCGGCCACCACGGCGATGGTGGCCGACACGGCGAGGCCTGAGATGGTAACCGGAGGTTGACCGGCGCCGGCGGGCAGGGTCTGGGCCCGCAACCGCAGGGTGGCGTCGATCGACCAGACCATGGGCCGGCTCTGGTTTCCGTCCACCGTGGTGCCGGCCGCCAGCCAGCCGTCACCGAGGGCCCGGACGGTGCTGACCGTGGTCTGGCCTGCGCGGTCGAGGTCGGGGTCGGATGCGAACAGACGCTGCCAGGAGGCGCCGGTGGGGGAGTACCAGATGGCGCCCCTCACGTGGCCGGCTTGGCCTGCCTTCGGGGCCGAGGCGCTTCCGACGACGAGGATCCCCCGGCGGTTGTCGGCCACGTCGAGGGCCAGCGGGGTCTCCCCCGGACCGCCGGCCAGCGCCGGGTCGGTGTCGTCACGGGCGAACTCCATCCCGTCGGTCGACCGCCACACCGCCGCTCCAGGATGGCCGTAGGGGCTCACCCAGGTGCCGGCCACCGAGTAGCCGTGCGGACCGGCGGCGATGGCGCCCAGGGCGACGATGTCGGGGCCCCCGAACAGCTCCCGACTGGCCAGGGTCTCCTGCCACCTGGTCGATGGACCGTCAGCGGTCCACGTGGACGGGCGGGGATAGCCCTCCTCCGGGCTGTTGCGGGAGCCAAGGGCCACCGTCCGGTTGGCCGACCGGGCGAAGCCGAGGATGGTCTCGTAGGGGCCGTCCCGGTCCGGGGCGGCGTTCATCGCCGCCTGCCGCCACGGACCGGTCGGAGATGGCGACGTCCAGACGCCGACATGGGTGACCCCGTCGGGGGTCAGGGTGTCACCGCCCACCAGCCATGGCTGCCCGGCGGAGGGGGCGGCAACGGCGGTCAGTTGTAGCCCGGCGGCGGGCGACCCGAACGCCCGGTCGGCCACCCTGACCCAACGGATGGCTGCGACGGGCGGGTGGTCCGGTGCGCATGAGACGACGAGACCGGTACCGACCACTGCTGCCATGGTGGAGGCGAGCGATCTCTGAAGGAAGCGCACGGTGACCATTGTCCTACGGGGGAGTCAACCTCCGACGAGACGGGCCGCGGCCCGCCGCCCGGGGAGCTTGACCACCTCGATGGCGTTGGGCAGTTGCTCCTTGATCTCGTTGTCGTGGGTGACGACCATGACCTGACGGAACCGGCCCCCGAGGCGTTGGAGGGCTTCGAGCATGCGGGTCTTGCGCTCCTCGTCGAGCGGTCCGAACACCTCGTCGAGGACCAGCAGACCGACGGAGCCACCGGACTGGAACCGGACGTGCTCGCTGATGGCCACCCGCAGCGCCAGATTGGCCAGGTCGACCTCGGAGCCGGAGAACCGGTCGAGGCCGAACACCCGACCACCGTCGGTGATCTGCAGCTGGAAAGTCTCGGGGTCGACGCGCAGCTCGTCGTAGTCGTGATCGGTGAGCTCGCCGAAGAGCTCGGCCGCCTGCAGGGCCAAGCGCGGCCCGACCGAGGCGACCACAGTGTTGCGGAACTCGGCCAGCAGGTCGGCCAGGCGGCTCAGGTGTCGGGCATCGACCTGGAGGGTGACCAGCTTGGCGTGCTGCTCGTGGGCATCAGCCAGCCGGCGGGCTTCGCCCTCGGCCCGGGTCCGCTCCTGGGTGGCGGCCAGCCGGGCCTGGCGGGCGGCCCTGTCGGCCGCCGTCGTGCGCGCCGTCGCTTCCTCGTGGACGGTGCGGGCAAAAGCCCGCCGGGCCGGGTCGAAGTCCATCGCCTTGACCTGGCGGAGCAGGTCGGCGACCCAGGCGGACGCTCGCTGCTCGGCGGACCGGGCCACGACCAGGTTTGCTGCTACCACGTGGCGCCGCTCCAGGCGCCCCCGCAGCCGGTCGGCCTGGCCGGCGGCGACCCGGGCCGCCTTGAGCCCCACCCCCGCCCCCTCTCGTTGAGCGGCGAGGGTGGCGACGTCGCGAGGGAGGTCGTCCGCGGGGACGCTCGCCCGGGTTCGCTCCAGGACGGCGAGGGCATCGGCCCGCCGTGCGGCGGTCTGCTCCCACGCCCCCCTGGCCGTCTCGGCTCGTTGCAGCTCGGTGGCGGCCTCCTTGAGGGCGTTAGCGGCGGCCTCCGCTCGGTGCTCGCAGCATTGCTGTTCGGCGGTCAGGCCCGCCAGGCGATCGGTGGCGTCGGAGAGCTCGGCGGCCCGGTGGGCCTGCACCAACTCGAAAGCGGCTCCGAGAGCCTGACCGCAGAGGGGACAGTCGGCCTCGTCGGACAGGCCCGAAGACCGCTCCGCCTGCTGCCGGGCTCGCTCGACGTCGCTGGCGGCGGCCCGGGCCTGTCCCCGGATCGAGGCCAGCGCGTCGCGCGCCGCGCCGGCTTCGTCGAGGGCGCCGTCGTGGGTGGTCCGCTCCGGTGGGGAAGGCTCCGGAGGGAGCCGGATGGCTTCGACGGCCCGGGTGGCGTCGAGCATGGCGCTCAGGGCGTCGCATCGGGC
>JALYVP010000174.1 GCA_030853185.1 Actinomycetota bacterium
TGGGCCGGTTCTGGGCCGGCGAGGACCTCCAGACCGTCTCCGAGGAGTTCGGAGTGCCGATCGGCCAACTCGAGGACGTCGTGCGTGTCGCATCCCGACGGGCTGCCTGACCTCTTCGTCGATCGCAGCCTCGGACGCCTCGTCGTCCCGGATCTGCTCCGAGCGGCCGGCCTGCGCCTGATCACCCTCGCCGAGCGCGACGGCATGCCGGCCAACGAGAACGTCCCTGACGTCACCTGGTTGGCGGACGCCGGGAGCCGGGGCGAGGCCGCCCTCATGAAGGACGAGCGGATCGCCCGCAACGTCGCCGAGCGCAATGCGATTGCGGCCCATGGCGTGCGCTGCTTCTGCCTGGCTCGCGCCGACCTGACCGGTCGCGCCATGGCCGAGCTCTACCTGGCGCACCCGCGGGTTCAAATCCCGCCTTCCCGACCAGACAGAGTTGCCGGTCAGGAGGCGACGGCGCGGGCGTGGCCCATCCCTAAGATCACTCTGCCGGGACCGCCGAGCGCACCCTGGGCGCCCGACCCCTTTTCGTTCCTCGTGGCGCTGAACGTGGCCGTGTAGGCCCCGTTGAACAACTCAGCTCCGTTCGCTGGCCGCCGGCGTCCTACCGCCCGACTCGGCCCCCACCGGATGGCGGGACCGGCCCATGAGGGCGGTCGTGGACCGATGGTTGGCCTCCCGGTAGTCGGCCAGGCGCCGCCGGCTCCTGACCAACCGCAGCACGGTGGTCAGGAACAGTCCGCCGGCCAGGTTGCCGGCCACCGCCCAGCCGAACCAGGCCACCCAGTCCAGCCATCCGAACGGTGCACGCCCGGTGCACAGGGCCGTGAATGCCAGCAATGAGTCCAGCACGGAGTGGAACAGGTCACGCCGGCCAGCAGGAAGGCGGTGCTGACCGAGGCGACCAGCTTGGGGAGCATCTCGTCGGTGCCGTTGTGCATCCGGGTGAGCAGGGTGATGGCTCCGCCGGCCAGAACGGCCAGGCAGAAGGTGCGCAGGTTGAGCCCCGCGTTGATGTAGCTGGCGGCGGTGCTGTTCGCCACCTCCTGGAGGTCGGGGAAGGCCTTGTCGACGAGGTAGGCGAGCAACAGGCCCCCGGCCAGGTTGCCGAGCAGCGTTCCCACCCAGAACCTCACCAGGTGACGCAGGCGGGCCTCGCCGGCGGCGACGACGGTCACCGGGATGAGGAACCCCTCGGTGAACAGCTCGCTGTGGCCCAGCAGGAGGGCGATGAAACCGATGGAGAAGGCCAGGCCGCCCAGCAGCTTCGACCCCGTCATCATCTCTACCGACAGCAGGGCCAGGACCCCGAATCCGACCTCGATGTCACCGACGGCGCCGGTGGCAAGAACGTCCACCCACGGCCGGCGGGTCCGGGCCCGGCCCTGATCCACGATCCGGTCGAAGCTCTCCTCGACGTCGAACTCCCGGTGGCCGGCGGCTGAGGGGTCGGCCGGGGGCGCCACAGTGGTCTCCTGGGGGGCGTAGTCGCTGATGGCCATGAAGCGGCGCATTTACCCGCCCTCTCGGCGGGCCATGCCGCCAATCGGCCGTCTGTGACCGATGACCGCAGGGCTAGCCGGACCGGCGCTCTTCCAGTTGGGCCGGCGGGGCCAGTTGCGCTCGTGGGGCCAGTTGCGCCGGCGGGGCTGGTTTCGCCGCCGGGCGCCCCCCGGGGCCAGGGTCAGGGGTGACGTCGTCGCCCGGGTCCGAGCCCTCCCCGCGCCGCAGGAGGATCTGGCCGGCGACGGAGGCGGCGGTGGCCACACCTGACGATCCGATCGCCATGCTCCACGCCACCGGGCCCAGCGGGGTGCAGCCGAAGAAGTGGCTGACGCCGGGGGTCTGGACGATGGCCGTGAGCACGGCGGCAGAACCGAGACCGGCGAGGAGCACGAGAGGGTCCCGGCCGCCGACCACGACCGTCTGGCCCAGCTGGCTGCCGACGAGCCCTACCAGGGCGACGGTGCTGGCCCGCCGAGGCCGCCCGGTCAGGCTGGCCATCCCCCAGGCCATGCCGGCGCCGAGGGCGGTGCTGGCCGCCCGCAGCGCGATAGCCCGTTCCAGGCTTCGTCCGAGGGAGGCGTCCGGTCCCTCTCCGAGCAGTGCCTCGGGCGTGGAGGTGGGAGGGGGACGCAGGGCGATGGCCAGGGCCGGGGCCACATCGGTGAGCAGGTTGACGGCCAGCAGTTGCCGGGCCGACAACGGGGCCCGCCCCGTGAGGGCCGTGGCGCCCACGGTGAAGGCGACTTCACCGACGTTCCCGCCGAGCAGGATGGCCAGCGCCTCCCGGAGCGAGGCCCACATGGCCCGTCCCTCGATGATGGCGTCGACGATCGTCTCGATCCGCTCGTCGGTGACGACGAGGGCAGCGGCCCGCCGAGCAGCCGGGGTGGCATGGTCGCCGAGGGCGATGCCGACATCGGCCAACCGGATGGCGGGGGCATCGTTGGCGCCGTCACCGGTCATCGCCACCGGCTCCCCGCGACGCTGCAGGGCGAGCACGACCCGCACCTTGTCGGCCGGAGTGACCCGGGCAAACACCGAGACATCGTCGATGATCTCGTCGAGCTGGTCGTCGCCCATGACCGACAGTGCCGCCCCGGTGACGACTCGCTTGCCGTTGAGGATGCCGAGCTCGGCGGCGATGCCCTGGGCTGTCGAGGGGTGGTCGCCGGTGACCATGAGGACGCTGACACCGGCACGGGTGAGGTCCAGGACGGCTTGAGCGGCGGTGGCTCGGACCGGGTCGGAGAGGATGAGGAAGCCGAGCAGGGTCAGCTCCGCGATGTCCTCGTCGCCGAGGCTGTCGCTCGGGGGTACGGTCGCCTCTCCGACGGCCAGGATTCGCAGTCCCTGCCGGGCGAGGCGGTCCACCTCCCGGTCGAGCCGGCGGCGGACCTTGTTGTCGATGGCGATGTCCCCAGCGGGGCTCCGCCACGTGGTGCAGCGGGGGAACAACGTCTCGGGGGCTCCCTTCACGCTGAGTAGCCTCCGGTCGCCGGTCGTTCCGACGGCGGCGTGATAGCCCCGGGCCGGTTCGAAGCACAGCTCGAGCTGCCGGGCCCATCCGGGCGCCCCGGTTGTGGTCTCGATGTGGCACCGGTGCGCCCCGTCCACCACGGCCCGGTCGGTGAGGTGAGGCAGGGCCACGCCCCGCTCGGCGATCGGGGAGGCTCGCAGCCCGGCGGCGACAAGGGGGACCAGCTCGGAGGGGAGGTCGTCGGCACCCACCTCTCGTGTGCCGTCCGAGACGCCCCGCAGACGGATGCGACCTTCGGTCAGGGTACCGGTCTTGTCGGTACAGAGCACCCGGACCCGCCCAAGGGCTTCGATGGCACGGGGGTTGCGCACCAGGGCCTGGCGCCGCGACAGCCGCCGGGCGGACGCCAGTTGGGCGATCGTGGCCAGGACGGGAAGCCCCTCCGGTACGGCGGCGACCGCCAGAGCGACGGCGGAGCCCACGGATTGGTTCATGGAGCGACCCCGCAGGAGGCCAAGTCCGAGGACCGACGCTCCCCCTGCGGCTGACAAGGGAAGGATCAGCGACGTCAGCGTCTTGAGCCGAGCTTCGACCCCGCCGCTCGTCGGGGCGGCGGCCAGCTCGGGGAGCATGGCATTGGCGACGGTGCCGTCGCCGACGGCCACCACGACGGCCACCACCTCCCCGGCGGCGACCGTGGTCCCCTCGTAGAGCATCGAGGTCCGCTCGCCGAGGGTGGCAGAGTAGGTCGGCGCCGGATCTTTCGTGACCGTCACCGACTCGCCGGTCAAGGAGGATTCGTCGACCTCCGTTGCCTCGGCCGCAACGATCCGGCAGTCCGCTGGCACTGCGTCGCCGGCCCGGAGGACGACGACATCGCCGGGAACCAGATCATCCGACGACTCGTCGGCCGCCTCTCCTGGCCGGAGCACGGTCACCCATGTCTGGGAGGCCTCGCTGAGCGCGACGATCGCTCGCTCGGCACCGAAGCGCTGGGCTCCGCCGATCAAGGCGTTCAGGGCGCTGACGCCGGCCACGATGCCTGCGTCCACGGGCGAGCCAACGGCTGCTGAAGCCACGGCCCCGCCGGCCAGGATCGGGGTGAGGGGGTTGGCCAGCTCGCTGAGGATGCTGCGCCGCAGTGACGGCTCGGGCGTCTGCACCCCGTCGTCGGCCTGCCGGCGACGAGCGGACTCGGCGGCGGTGAGGCCCTGCGGCGTCGTCGTCACCCGGTCGAGGACCTCGTCGACTGTCATCTCGTGCCACCGGACGGGTTCAGCGGGTAGCCGACCACCGTGGCGGCGGAGGTAGGCAACGGCACGGATCCCGTTGCCCATGGCGGCGAGAGCCGCCAGGTTGACGGCGGTCGTTGCCCGCCCTGCGGCCCGGCCCGGCCCGACGGTGAAGGACAGCAACGCTCCGATGCTGGAACCCACTGCGCTCAACGCCACGCTCTGGCGGCTGACCTCGCGCCCGGAGGCGATGGCGTCGAGCACGAACGAGACGTCCTCGATCTCGTTGACCAGGATGTCGCCGGACCACGCCGCCCCGTCGAGGCTGGGAAGCTCGAGGCTGACATCGGCGGCCCGCAACGCCTCGGCTCTCTCCGATCCGCCCGGAGCGATTAGAGCAACCACACACTCGTCCTCCTGCATCTGCCTGATGGCAGACAGCAGGCCATCCCCACGGTCGACCACCAGGTCGACATCGACGCCCTGGATGGCGCTGGGGGTCGAGGTCGCCAGCACAACCATGTGACCTTGGCGGCGGGCGGCCCGGATGAGATGGAGCACCGCCGAGGAGCGCTCGTCGTGGTAGCTCACGACGGCGACCGGGCGGCCCGCCGATCGCAACAGCATGGTGCGGTCGGTCTCCAGCTCGGCCCGGGCGCGGCGCACCGCCACCTGCCGTCTCTCGGCGGCGTCGGGCTGTCCCAGGCTCCATCGGCCATGGTTCGCCGGAACCGTCGGATGCAGGGGATCGAACAACAAGCCGAGGTGCCGGTGCACCTCGACTGCGTCAGCGTCGGCCAGCATCCGGACATCGCTGATGGCAGAGCGCCCGTCGCTGAGCAACCCTCCGTCGATGATGACCGTGTCCACTCGGTCCAGGCGCCGGAGGGCCTCGGCGTTCAGCACCAGGAGATCGCGCGCCGCGAGGGTCCGGTCCAGGTGGGCGGCGAATGCCTCCCGCCCGAGGCGGGCCGCCTTCGGGATCGCCGCCAGGACCAGGGCGGCCGCCCTCCGCGGGCTACGAGTGGCGGCATAGGTCGCCGCTCCCATGCTGAGCCCGGCCAGCGACGCCCGATCGCTGTAGAGCTCCACCGGGCCGTCGGGCACCCGCCGGGGGTGGTCGGCGGCGGGAAGAGGTGCTGGGAGGTCGGCGGGTAGTCGTTCCTCACCCCACCGCTTGGCTTCGGCCCGGGCGAAGGCCTGGCGGCGGGCCGCCGTCTCGAGCACCAGATTGACCCGGTGGGTACCGTCCGCCAACAGGCCGATGGGCCCCTGCGACAGGCTCTGGCCGACGGCGTTGCCGATGGCCAGACCCAAGTCGGCCGTCGGCGTGCCCAGGTGGGCTTCGAGGAAGTGCCGGATGCGCGGCTCATTGTCGATGAGGGTCACCATCGACGCCGCCTCGACCGGCAGCGGGGTAGCGCGCAGCACCCGGCCGACCACGCCCAGGCCCAGGCCGGCGACGTCGGCGCTTAGTGCCAGCGCGTGACGGACCAACGGTTCCCGATCGCCGGGATGCTCGGAGGCATCGAGCGGGAACCGGCACCTCTCCACGCCGTAGTCCGCCTCCACAGCTTCGATCGCCTCGACCAGCTGGGGCGGGCTCAACGCCTCCCCGGCGACGACCACCCGATGCTGCACCAGATCCATCTGCGCCCAGTCGACTCCAGCGACGCGGGCCAGGACCTGCTCCACCGCCGCGGCGACGGAGGCGCCCTCAGGGTTGCCGAGACCTCTGACCTCGATGTGGGCGCGCTGGTTGCCCGTCCACAGGCGTCGGCTGGACCGGCCGGCGTAGCTCAGACGATCTCCGATCCGATTGGCCAGGCTCACGGCAACCCGTCGCCGACGCGACGGCGGCGGTCAGGCGGAGACTCGTTGTTCCAGGCTCCAGGAGTCCGGCTCTTCGGCCCGGCGGTCGATTGGAAGCGCGGCTCGCTCCACCGGCGGTTCCCGAAGCGCCGCCGGGGAGAGCCCGACCTGCCTGACCGCAGCCACCATCGCCTCGGCCACCCAGACATAGGCGAGGGTGAGCTGCTGTTCGTGCTGCTGCACGGATGGGCCGGGGTCTGCGGAACGACGCATCGCCGCTCATGCCAACAGGCCGAAGCGTCCTCTTGACGTCCTCCACGCGGCCGCCAGGTGAACGCATGGCGAACGGTCGGACCGGGAACTTCGAGGGCGACGCTCACGAGAGGGGACGGCTCGAGCAGGAGCTCAGCCGGCCTCCTCCAGCGCCTCACCCAGGGACCGCAGCGTCCGATGGGAGCGGTTGTCGGCCAAGGCCTTTCCGACGGCCAGCACCAGAGCCACGGGCCAATCCAGCAGCTCCACGGCGGTCAACGCCGCCACCCCGGCATACCAGGCCAGGTGGTCGGCGGGGGGCAGTGACACGTCGCCCACCCAGGGCAGGTGCAGGGCCGTGAGGTTCTCCTGGACAGCTTCCTCGGCGGCAGCCGCCTTGGAGGTGGAAGCACGCCGGGTCCGTGCCTTGTTCGCGTTGCCGGCCGTCGCCGGGGGGGTGGCCACAGAGCGTCTTATCCCCGCGCCGCCCGTGGCTCGTCCGGCGCGTCGCGGCCGCCGCTGCGGGCCGCTCGGGCCCGATGACGGGCCACGACCACGCCGGCAGCGACAGCGGCCGCCAACGGGAGCTCCACGGCGCCGGCGATCACCGCTCCGGTCAGCCCCAGCCAGAAGGTCGTGTTGCCCACCCGTTGCGGCACGCGCACATGGACCAGAGGTACCTCGTAGTCGGTGCTGGGGACTTTCGTCTTCTGGGTCGTAGGCATCGGGAGCATCCTCTTACCTGGGCGGGAACCACGATGTTACCCCGTTGGAGGTGAGGCGCCCGGGGTGGCCTGCCGCCGGGGGCCGACCTCGCGGAGGGTGAAACGTTCTCTACGCTCGGCCGCGACCCGGGCTCTCGATGCTCGGGGCTGGGTGCCGCACGACGTCGACGAGAGCGGGGTGTACATGAGCTTCGGGATCAGGGTGGCTCCCGGGCTGCGGATCTCGGCGTCGAGGCGGGCGCTGCGGACCGCGTTCGGCGCCAAGCCGTCCGCTGTCCATCTCGGTTCGGGGCGGTCCGGGTCGGGACCGTTCTCCTATTGGGCCGACATCAGTGCCGGCCAGCACCACCCACCGGGGGATGAGACGAGCCGCCCCGTGGACCTGGCCGACCTGGCAGCCCAGATACGCGATGCCAGCCGCCCGGCGGAGATCGCCGAGGCGGCCAGGACCGAAGGGGCCCTGGTCACCGCCCATCTCGGCCCGTACCCGGTCGCCGCCGCCCCCGTGGTGGCACTCCCCGACACCGTCGACGCCAAGGCGGTGGCCACCGAGCTGCGGAGC
>JALYVP010000175.1 GCA_030853185.1 Actinomycetota bacterium
AGTAACGTCACGTTCGTGGCCCGACCCTGCCTGCGACGAATGGTCCGCGGTGCGATGGGCCACGGGGCCGTGGCCGGGTTCGCCGGCACGGCGGCCATGACGACGGGCTACGCCATCGAGCGGCGGTTGCGAAAGACGGTGCGCGGACCCCTCGATTATGACGACAGCCGGGTGCCGGCGGACTCCGCCGCCCGGGTCCTGGACTGGCCGAGGCCCGGGCCTCGAGCTAGCCGCGTGCTCGGCTTCGCGGTGCACTGGGGGTACGGGTCGCTGGTCGGGGTGGGCGCGGTACCGCTGGTCCGGCGGACGGGTCCGGTTCCGGCGACAGGCGCGTACTGGGGCGCCATCACCGCCGTGGCCGCCCTGCTCTTTCCCACCCTGGGCCGCACGCCGCCCCCGTGGCGGTGGCGCCGGGACGTGATGGTGACCAGCCTGGGTCAGCACCTGGTCTACACGGCCGTGGTGGTGGCTGTGCTCCGGCGCATCGGCACCGGCGACGACCAGCCTGGCTAGCTCCCGTTCCCGCCGTGGCCGTGACCGTGGCTGTCGCCCGGCTTGCCGGGGGACCCGCCCGGACTCGGGATCGTGGAGGCCGGCGGGATCGTGGAGGCCGGCGGGATCGTGGCGGCCGGCGCCGTTGTGGTCGCCGTCGACGGTTCGGTCGCCGGTGCCGGCCCGCTTGTCGGCGACGACGGAACGGTGCTCGGCGTCGCCGGCCTCGGGGTCGACGGCGCCGGAGTTCTCACCCCACCGCTCACGGCCACGGCGACGGCCACACCCGCCAGCACGACGAGGGCGGTCGCCGTCGCCGCCAGGAGACCACGGCGACGACGGGATGCCAAGACCTGGCCGGCGAGGGCGAGGGGTGGATCCACGCCGGCGGCGCCCAGGACGGCTGTTGCCGGTCCCCCCCACCCTTCGCCGGAGGCAACCGGCGCCGGCACCGGCTCGTCGAGGCGGAGCTGGGCGGCCATGTCTGCGGCGGAGGAGAACCTCCGGGTCTGGTCGGGTTCGACCGCTCGCTGGATCACGGCGGACAGGGTCGGCGCCCAGCTGATCCCCAGGTCCTCCAGGCGGGGGACCGACGGCGGTGCCAGAGGGTGCGGCCGCCACGCCCGGGCCCCGGTGGCCGCCTCGTGCAGGACCAGACCGAGAGCGTAGAGGTCGCTCGAGGCGCTGGCGACGGCGCCGGCTACCCGCTCGGGGGCCAGATAGGCGGGCGTGCCGATGACCAGACCGGTCGAGGTCAGGCCCGGATCGGTCGCCTCGACGCTCTTGGCGATCCCGAAGTCACCGACCTTCCACGTCAGGGGGCCGGCGACCAGCAGGTTGCTCGGTTTGATGTCGCGGTGCACCAGCCCGATCTGGTGGGCGGCGATGAGGGCGTCGAGGACCTGCAGACCGAGACGGCGGACCGTGTCGGTGGGCAGGGGCCCCTCGGCGTTGTCATCCGCCAAGGTCCGGCCGGACAACTGCTCCATGACCAAGAAGGCGGTGGCCCCCTCCTCGCCGGTGTCGAACACGGTGACGACGTTGGGGTGAAGAAGGCGGGCGGCGGTGCGGGCCTCCTGTTCGAAGCGCGCCCGCACGCCGGGTTGGCTGGCCACCTCTTCTCTGAGCAGCTTGACCGCGACCGGTCGGCGCAACCGGTGGTCCCGGGCCGCCCACACGTCGCCCATGGCCCCCGAACCCAGCAGCGCGCCCAACTCGTAGCGACCGACCAGGGTGATGGGGTTGGCCCTCAGTAGCGGCGGTCCTGGTCGAAGGAGGTGCCGTTGCCGTCCCGGCGGCGCGGGTCGCTGCGGCGGTAGCCACTGCCCACGCCACCCCACGAGCGCCAGAAGATGAGCGAGAGCACCAGCCCGATGATGCCGACGATCATCAAGATCAGCCCGATCTTGTTGATGTTGAAGCTCTTGGCCGACACCGTGACCGCGAAGTCCAGGATTGCTCCGACGGCGATCAGGAAGAGGCTGGTTCCTACGCCCACAGCGGTAAACCTCCCATCGGGCGTCAGTCACCCGATCAGAAACGTCCTACCCCCCCATGACTCCCCACAAACGAGCCCGGTGCGCCTGCGGGCCGCCCGTGAGCTCCCGACATCGGCGGAACCATCCTGCCTATGCTCGAACGGCAACACTCGGGGGGTCCGAGCGAGAACGGGAGGACAGGATGGCCGAGCAGTCGTCGGGCAACGGTCCGTTGCGCTTCCAGCAGGCGCCGGGGACCTTCGTGGTGGTGGCGGTCATGCTGGGCGCCGCCATGGTGGCCCTGCTGTGGGTGCCGTCCTACGCAAAGGTGACGCCGACCCTGGCCGGGTTCCCGTTCTTCTACTGGTACTCACTCTTGTGGCTGCTGCTCAACGCCCTGCTGCAGTTCGGGGCCTACCGGTTGTTCGTGGTTCGACGCCGTCGCCGGCCGGGGCCGCGGGGATCGCTCGACGGCACGGAGGTACGGTCGTGACCAACCTCGACGGGACGGCCCTCACCGTCTTCATCCTCCTCTTCGCGTTGGTGACCGTCCTCGGGTTCGTGGCGGCCCGGTGGCGGAGGACGGCCTCCCTCGACAACCTCGACGAGTGGGGCCTCGGCGGCCGCAACTTCGGCGGCTGGATCACCTGGTTCCTGCTCGGCGGCGACCTCTACACCGCCTACACGTTCATCGCCGTGCCCGGCGCCATGTACGCCGCCGGTGCGGTCTCGGGTTGGTTTGCCGTCGCCTACACGATCCTCGTGTGGCCCATCGTGTTCGTGCTCATGCCCCGGCTGTGGTCGGTCGCCCACCGACACGGTTACGTCACCCCGGCCGACTTCGTCCGGGGCCGGTTCGGCTCCCGAACCCTGGGGCTGGTGGTGGCCCTCACCGGCATCCTGGCCCTGATGCCCTACATCGCCCTGCAGCTGGTCGGCATCCAATCGGTCCTGCAGGTGCTGGGGGTCGGCAACGGGTCGTCCGCCTTGGTCAAGGACCTGCCCCTCATCATCGCCTTCGTCATCCTGGCCGCCTACACCTACACCTCGGGGTTGCGGGCTCCGGCGATGATCGCCTTCGTCAAGGACGCACTCATCTACATCGTCATCGCCGTGGCCGTCATCTACATCCCGATCCGCCTCGGGGGATACGGCCACATCTTCTCGGCGGTGCACACGCACGCCAACACGGTCAACGCCGCCGCCGCCCTCAAGCACAAGAAGGCGCCGTTCGCCTTCGTTCCCGGCCACAGTGCGTACTGGTCCTATGCCACCCTGGCGCTCGGCTCGGCGATGGCGCTGTTCATGTACCCCCACTCGGTGACCGGGGTGCTCTCCACCGGGCGGCGGGAGACGATCAGGCGCAACACCGCCGCCCTACCGCTGTACTCGTTGGCCCTGGCGTTCATCGCCCTCCTGGGCTACATGGCGATCGCGGCCGGCATCAAGACGACCAATTCCCGCCTGGCGGCGCCGTTGCTGTTCCACAAGATGTTCCCGAGCTGGTTCGCGGGGGTGGCGTACGCGGCGATTGCCATCGGGGCCCTGGTGCCGGCCGCCATCATGTCGATCGCCGCCGCCAACCTGTTCACCCGCAACATCTACCGGGAGTACTTCCGCCGGCAGGCCGACGCCCAGGAGGAGGCGAAGGTGGCCAAGCTCGTCTCGCTGGTCGTCAAGTTCGGGGCCCTGGCGTTCGTCCTGGGCCTCAACACCCAGAACGCCATCAACCTGCAGTTGCTCGGCGGGGTCTGGATCCTCCAGACCTTCCCGGCGCTGGCCATCGGCCTCTTCACCCGGTGGTTCCACCGCTGGGCGCTCATCGCCGGATGGGCGGCCGGCATGGCCTACGGCACCGTCGCCGCCTACCACCAGTCGACCCCCACCGTGCCCCACTTCGCCACGTCGACGGCCAACGTGCCGTTGTGGCACCAGAGCCTCTACATCGGGTTCAGCGCCCTGGTGCTCAACCTGGTCGTCACTGTGGTCCTCACGCTCGTCCTGCGAGGTCTGCACCCGACCAGCGCCGGCATCGACGAGACGACCCCCGCCGACTACCTGGCTGAGCGCGGCGACCCCCCGCCCACCGCCCGTCCCGACGCCGAGGCCGGTCTGGCTGACTGAGGGTCTCCCGAGGGGCGAAACGGGCCCGCGGCCTGCCACCATGGGATGATCGAAGAGACGCGCGTCGACCTGTGGCTGTGGTCCGTCCGGCTGTACAAGACCCGGTCGATGGCGACTGACGCCTGCCGGGGCGGTCACGTGCGGGTGGACGGCAAGACGGCCAAGCCATCGACCCCGATCCGGGTCGGGCACCGGGTGGAGGCCACCATGGGGCCGCGGGAGCGCATCCTCGAGGTGGCCCAGATCATCCACAAGCGCGTCGGCGCCCCCGCGGCCGCCGAGTGCCTCATCGATCACAGCCCGCCGCCCCCACCCCGGGAGATGGTCAGTCCGCTGCTGTACCGGGAGCCGGGGGCCGGTCGCCCGACCAAGCGGGACCGGCGGAACCTGGATCGCCTGCGGAACCGATAGGGATCGGCGCACTCCTGGTCGGGACGTTGCCGGCGGCGCCGGGCTGGGGCGTTGCCGCGGTGGTCCTGGTCGCCGCCGTCCTGCACGCGGCCTGGAACGCCATGGCCAAGGCGATGAAGGATCAGGTGGTGGCGTTCGGGCTGATCGGCGTCACCGCCATCGTTTGGGGCGTGGTCGTGCTCGTGGTCGCACGAGGCCCCGCTCGCGCCGCGTGGCCGTTCCTTGCGCTCTCTGCCGCCATCCACGTCGTCTACAACGTCACCCTGCTCAACTCCTACCGGTTCGGCGATCTCAGCCAGGTCTACCCGCTGGCGCGCGGCCTGGCCCCGTTGCTCGTCGCCGGGGGCGCCGAGGTGGTCGCCGGCGAGACGCTCGGCCCATGGCAGATCGTGGGCGTCGCCGTCATCGCCGGTGGGCTGACGAGCCTGGTGTGGGTTCGTGGACGACATCCACCCGGGGATCGGCGGGCCCTGACGCTGGCGGTTGCCACCGGGGTGGCCATCGCCGCCTACAGCGTCGTCGACGGTCTCGGCGTGCGCCGCGCCGCCAGCCCCCTCGGCTACGCCGGGGCGCTGTTCGTGGCCCAGGACGTGGTTGTCGTCGTTGCCATCGTCGTCCTGCGACGCCGCCGTCTGCTTGGCGACGTCAACCGCCGGTGGGGGCTCGGGGTCCTGGGCGGCCTGCTCTCGGTCAGCGCCTACTCCCTCGTCCTGTGGGCTCAGACGCGGGCGCCACTCGCCACCGTCTCCGCCTTGCGAGAAACCAGCGTCGTGGTGGCCGCCCTGTTCGGGACCGTCCTCCTCCGGGAGGGTTCGGGGCGTCGACGAATCCTCGCCGCGCTCGTCGTCGTCGCCGGTATTGCCCTTATCGTCGGCCCCTGACCTGGTCTCGGAACCAGTTGACGATCGGCCAGTGGGGACGGCACGGGCCGGATGTCGACGTGAGTTGAGTGCGAACATGGAAGGCCTCAGGCCTGAGAAGCGGGCGGCCGGTTGAGGTGGTGACGCTCGCTGGACGGGGGAGACATGGGTATCCACGCCCGAACACGAGGAGATGGGCCAGGTTCGCTGCTTCCAGCGCCGGCAATGTCGAGTATAAGTACTCTAGGGGGGTAGAGTAGGCGTATCGCCGGGTCGGCGGAGATGGAGGAGGTTGTGGTGAACGGTTACAGCACCAACAAGGACGACTACCTCAAGAGACTGCGCCGGATCGAGGGCCAGATCCGCGGGTTGCAGAAGATGATCGACGACGACAAGTACTGCATCGACATCCTGACCCAGGTCTCTGCTGCGACCAAGGCGTTGCAGTCGATGGCGCTCGGTCTGCTCGAAGATCACATGAGCCACTGCGTAGCGGAGGCAGCGGCGGTCGGCGGCCGGGAGGCCGACGTCAAGATTCGTGAGGCGTCCGATGCCATCGCCCGCCTCGTGCGGTCATGACTACTGGCCGGTACGAGCCGGGCGCCTGTGATGCGAGCGGGGAGGTCCCGACGTGTTCGACCGGCCCTATAGACCGGCTGACCTGGACGCTGCGTGAGCTGGCCGACCTGGTCCGTCACCGGGAAGGCATGGCGTGATGCACGCTGACCTTCTGGCCACGCTCACGGCTGGCCGCTTCTTCGTCGATGTCGGCCACAGCGTCCGTGAGGCCTTCTACATGTTCTGGGACACCGTGTGGGCGCTGGTCCTCGGCTTTGGCCTGTCAGGCGCCGTGCAGGCTTTCGTGTCCCGCGACGAGATGCGGGCCCGCCTCGGCAACCACCGGCCCGCCGCGATCGGCCGGGCCGGGTTCTACGGCGCCATCTCCTCGTCATGTTCTTATGCGGCGTCGGCCATGGCCAAGTCGATGTTCGCCCGCGGTGCCGACTTTGTTGCTGCCATGGTCTTCATGTTCGCGTCGACCAACCTGGTCATCGAGTTGGGAATTGTGTTGGTCGTGCTCATCGGCTGGCAGTTCGTGGCCGCCGAGTTCATCGGCGGGGTCATCATGGTCGCCCTTCTCGTCGCCGTCGGCAGCCTGTGGTTCCGGGGTCGGGCCCTCGACGAGGCCCGCACGACAGCCGGCGCCGATACCGGGGGTCATTCCCACGGCGACGGTGCAGACTGCGCGTTGCAGCGCCTGCCGTGGAAGCGGCGCATCCGCTCCAAGGCGGGCTGGTCCGACGCCGCCGGCTACACCATGAGCGACCTGACCATGCTTCGCAAAGAGATGGTCGTCGGGTTCCTGGTCGCCGGCTTCCTGGCCGTCCTTGTCCCCAACAGTGCCTGGAACGCCATCTTCATCCACGGCCACGGCTTCGCCACCACCTTGGAGAATGTGACCCTGGGACCGTTGGTGGCCATCGTCAGCTTCGTCTGCTCGATCGGCAACGTGCCCTTGGCCGCGGCGCTGTGGAAGGGCGGGATCAGCTTCGGTGGGGTCGTCAGCTTCATCTTCGCCGACCTCATCACCCTTCCCCTGTTGCTCATCTACCGCAAACAGTACGGCCGGCGCATGACCGTTCGGATGCTCGGGGTGTTCTGGCTGGTCATGTCGGTGGCCGGGCTGATCACCGAAGAGCTGTTCAAAGCCCTGGGCTGGGTGCCCGCCACCCGGCCAACGGTCATCGCCGGAGACTCGCTCGGGCTCAACTACACCTCTGTCCTCGACGTGCTCGCCCTGGTGGCCTTCGGGGCCCTCTACTGGCTGTACCGCAACCGGGACCGCTTCGGCGGAGGCGAGGGTTACGTCAAGGACCCGGTGTGTGGCATGCAGGTCGAACGCCGCCACGCCCCAGCCTCGGCCGACCACGATGGCGGGCCGATGTACTTCTGCTCCGACCGCTGCCGGGACCGTTTCGTCAGCGGCCCAGACCACCTTCACACCGACGAAGCCCAAGAGGGGGTGGTCGACCCCGTCTGTGGGATGACAGTGGACCCGGAGGACGCCCCCGCCCACCGCGAGGCCGGCGGGCGGCACTAGTGCTGCCGCGCGTTAATCCCGCGCGCGTTCAAGCTGCCACCTTGAGCGGCTGACCGGAGTAGGTCCAAGCGAAGGGTTTGGCGGTCTCGTTGTAGGTGGTGATG